>CAYOSV010000001.1:0-53924 GCA_964406725.1 uncultured Candidatus Saccharibacteria bacterium
TAAGATATACTAATGGCTAATGAGCTCATTGCTAATTTAATTATTCAACAAGGCCGAATAAAGGCATTTTTTCTTGCCTTTATGTTGTAATTTTTACAGGCAAACAAGTCCAAGCTATTAAAAATCTTATTTTATTGCTTTTTGTGTTGTCTTGAATCTAGCTAGTCTACTTAAAATTTCAAGTTCAGATAAAATCTATCGACATCACCGCAAGACCACTTCCTTATTAAATTTCATCCTTTCCACTTTTTCAAATATGCTCTTTATAATAAATTCATCTACTATCTCGTGGATAGAAGTCATTTTTCACCCTATTGTTCAAGTAGCATCCCACCACTCTGCCTCTGCCACAATTTAGCGTATTCTCCACCACGTTGCAGCAACTCTTTATGCGTCCCCTCTTCTACAATAGCGCCATCATTAAGGACCACAATCTTGTCAAGGCTCGCAATAGTGGAGAGTCTGTGCGCCACTACTATTGAAGTTCGCCCCTTCATTAGATTAGAAAGCGCCTCTTGTATCAATGCTTCTGACTCCGAGTCAAGCGCCGAAGTCGCCTCATCGAGTACCAATATCGGCGCATCTTTGAGTATCGCTCGTGCTATTGCGATTCTTTGCCGTTGTCCACCAGAAAGTTTTACCCCTCTTTCACCCACAAGCGTATCATATCCATCAGGTAGTTTCCTGATAAACTCATCTGCTCTTGCCATTTTCGCCGCTTTTATCACCTCACTTTGCTTAGCTTCAGGCCGCCCATAGGCAATATTTTCATAGATACTTCTATGAAAAAGCGATGACTCCTGCGGTACATAAGCAATCGCTCTTCTCAAACTTTTCTGAGTAACATCCCGAATATCCTGCCCATCCACAAAAATCGCACCCTTATCCACATCCGCAAATCTGAGTAGCAACTTTGTTAATGTAGATTTTCCCGAACCAGATACACCGACTAGCCCCACACTTTCTCCCGCCGAAATTGTCAAAGAAAAATCTTCGAACAATCTTTCTTTTTGCTCATTATGCTTAAACGAAATATGAGAAAACTCTAATCTAGCGTTTTTCACTACCAAAGGTTTATCGGTTTTATCGTCCACGATATATGGCATATCTAGTATTTTCACCATCTCGCTAGCATCACCAAATGATCGATTTACCGACCGTAGGATATGATTAAGCCTCCACACGTTAGAAAGCAGTGAGTTTGAAATTTGAAATACAAACACCGTATTCGCAATAGTCAGACCAAATAGATTGTGTCCCAATACCACCAATATTAGCACCAATATAAAAGTCCCTGTCTGCACAATATTAAGTGTCATATTCCTCTCAAACGAAGCCTTAGCCGTACCAAAAATTGCTTTTTTAGTTTCACCTGTCGCCCGAGCAAATCTATTTTTTTCGTGCCCCTCCATCGCATAAGACTTTACGCTCATTACGTTAGTCACCGCATCCGCCAGTTGCCCAGTCTGCTTATTCTCAGCTGACGCCATTGTCTCCTCATAATGCATCGTTTTGTAATACATCAGTACCGCCAAAACGGCATAAAGAACTGTGAATAATAACAGAATCAAAGCAAACGGCGGACAAACCAAAAACGTCACCACCAAAGAATAGATCACCGTCAAAATCAATGGATAAATATCCCATACAAAATTCGATTTCAAATTAATAAAAGCACTCGGCAACTTATTTGCCGCACTAGTAAGAGATCCCGAAAAATGATTTGAATGAAATGTCATAGATTGATTTATCACCGCATCAAATGCCAGTTTAGCCAAATATTCACCCGCCTTAGCATCAAGCGACCAATCTAGCCAATCCAAAATTCTAATTAAAAATAGATTATTAAAGGCAGTAGGTAGTAATGTAAAGAGTAGTACCGGTGTATAATTTGCTATCTCAAAATCCCCCAAAGAAAGCATCCCAATAATATTGCTTGTCCCCCTAGACCATACAATTTCAGATATAAAAATATTCACCGGAATTAGTAGCAGCAGCAAAATAGTTCTGGTTTTATATTGCATCAATGCTCGCCAAAAATAATACATAATTCGCGAGACATTTATCTTCTCTTTATTTTTTACCATACCACCTACTATATAATATTATATTGCTATTTCAAATATTTTCTCAAATACTCTCCAGTGGGAGTTTTTGCCCGTTTTGCCAAATCTTCCGGAGTCCCCTCATCACACACCGTGCCACCTTTTATCCCCCCCTCCGGACCCATCTCTATCACCCAGTCCGCCGATTTTATCATGTGTAGATTATGCTCAATAATAATCATCGAATTACCACCGTCCACCAACTTATTTAAAATATCAAGTAGTCTCTTCACATCATCTGTATGAAGCCCCGTCGTTGGCTCATCTAGGACATAGAGAGTTCGCCCAGTAGACCGCCTCGCCAGTTCCGTCGCAAGCTTAATCCTCTGCGCTTCTCCTCCAGAAAAAGTCGTCGCCGGCTGTCCCAATTTAATATAGCCCAGTCCTACCTCTTGTATAGTACGAAGCTTACCCACAATCGACGGAATCGACCCAAAGAATTCCACCGCCTCATCAATTGTCATATCAAGCACTTGCGAGATGTCTTTACCTTTATATTTTACCTCTAGAGCCTCTGAATTATATCGCCGACCATGACAAGCCGGACAAGTCACATAGACATCAGGAAGGAAATGCATTTCAATTTTATTTACCCCATCGCCCTGACAATGCTCACATCTTCCGCCTTTTACATTAAACGAAAACCTGCCTGCTTTATACCCTCGCACTTCTGCCTCAGGTTGCTGAGCGAACAGTTCTCGTATCGCATTAAACACTCCTGTATAGGTAGCTGGATTACTTCGTGGCGTTCGTCCAATCGGACTTTGGTCTATCACGATAATTTTATTGATATTTTCTATCCCTTCAATTTTGTCGTGCAAGCCTGGCACGGTTTGGGCCCGATGTAATCTAGTCAAAAGTTCATTAGAAAGAATATTGTTAACTAATGTAGATTTCCCAGACCCAGACACCCCAGACACCACTGTCATTACTCCCAAGGGAAAATGCACATCAATATTCTTAAGGTTATTTTCTCTTGCCCCCCTTACTACAAGTTCAATACCTTTACGTGGCTTCCGCCTTTTTTTCGGCACTGGAATAGATTTAGCTCCAGACAAATACTGTCCCGTAATAGAAGCTGGGTTAGCCGCCACTTCAGTAGGTGTCCCACAGGCCACCAATCGCCCACCATTTACCCCCGCCCCAGGACCAATATCTATAATATAATCTGACGCCCACATCGTGTCTTCATCATGCTCCACCACCAGAACTGTATTTTTCAAATCTCTAAGATGTTTCAACGTATTAATCAGTTTATCGTTATCTCTCTGATGCAGCCCAATCGACGGCTCATCTAAGACATAGAGAACCCCCTGAAGTCCCGACCCAATCTGCGTTGCGAGCCTAATTCTCTGCGCCTCCCCACCAGAAAGCGTATTTGCTGCTCTACCAAGTTCCAAATATCCCAGCCCCACGTCTTTCATGAATTTTACTCTCTCACGAATCTCCTTGAGAATCGGCGCTGCAATCATTTCTTCCTCAGGGCTAAACTCCAAATCTTGATTCAAGACCTCAAGCGTTGCATCTACATCTAGATTACACATATCCACAATATTAAGATCATGCACTGTCACTGCCAGCACAGCGGGCTTTAATCTCGCTCCATGACAAGTTTGGCACTCTCTTACCCGCATAAATCTCTCGATATCATGTTTGGTAAATTCCGATGTTTTTGGGTCATTATACCGCCTCTCAAGCATCGGTATTACTCCCTCGTAAGTCGTCTCATATACCGTTCCATCTGCAAACCGACCCGAGCCAGAAATTTTCATTTCATATTTTTCTTCCCCTGTTCCATAGAGAATCAAATGCAGAGTATCCTCCGAAAAATCTCCAATCGGCGTCTGCATATCAAACCCATGCTTCGCCCCCACCGCCATCAGTCGCTTCAGCCACCAAGATTCTTGTTGTACTCTATTGAACGGCCTAATTCCCCCTTCCGCTATCGTCAAATTTTTGTTAAATACTAGCGCCGGATCCACTTCCATCTTACTCCCCAGTCCCGTACAATCTGGACAAGCCCCTTCTGGCGCATTAAAAGAGAACAACCTCGGCGTAAGCTCCGGAATCAATTCATCTGGGTGATCCGGACAGGCATATCTCTGTGAATAGGTAATCACTTCAGTATTATCAGTAGATACGTGCTTCTCATCCACTGCCGTCGTTCTGTCATTAATTTTTAGCACTTTGATAATTCCTTGCCCTAGCTCCAAAGCCTGCTCTACCGAGCCACTAATCCTCGAATGAAGCTCTGGTGACAGCACAAATCTATCCACTACAATTTCAATATCATGTCGTTCATTCTTATTTAACTCCGGAAATTCATCTAATGCATAAATAATCCCATCCACTCTCACCCTAGAGAACCCCTTGGCCGTATATTGCTCTGGAATATGTAGAAACTCACCCTTCTTTGCCGATACAATTGGTGCAAGTACCATCAGCTTAGACCCTAGAGGCAGTTTCATTACTTCATTTATAATATCCTCATTAGTCCTCCGAGATACTGGCTTATGGCAAATCGGACAATGTGGCACTCCCACTCGTGCAAAAAGCAGCCTCAAATAATCATACACTTCTGTCACCGTCGCTACTGTCGAACGTGGATTTCTAGATGTCGATTTCTGATCAATCGAAATCGCAGGACTAAGCCCTGTAATCGAATCCACCTCCGGTTTATCCATTACCCCGAGAAACATCCTCGCATAGGAAGAAAGAGATTCCACATACCGTCTCTGCCCCTCTGCATAAATCGTATCAAACGCTAAGGAAGACTTTCCACTCCCAGACAGTCCCGTCATAATCACCAATTTATCTCGCGGAATATCTACGTCAATATCATGCAAATTATTCTGCCTCGCCCCTCTTACTCGTATAAAATTTTCATCCATAAACGTATATATTATACAGCAAAAGTCAAGTTTTGTCTATGCCAGCCAAATGCATATTTATATGCTCCTCATACGTTACAAACTCACACTGCCCCTTTTTTAGTTTCAAAATCACTTTTTCCAGCCTCCCCACCATTTTTTCTCCACTATTTATCTTGATATACGAAGGTACCGCCCCATATCCTCTGAGCAAATCACTAAATTCCCACGGATGAAAATACGTTGCAAAATACCCTGTTTTCTTCAAAGATTCTTTCACGCCAGCCATGTACACCATCATCGGAGAAAGATGTAAGGTCAGCCAAAAAAGTGGCACCCTTAGCCCTGTGGCCACCGACACTGGGACTTCCACTACTCCTTCTCGTACAAACATTTTTCGTGGCACATCTCTATGATTATATCTCCCTGGCACCCATGCCGGATTTACACTCGAATCATACAAATACCCCGCCTCAGATAATTTCTTATAATCAATCTTAAACATTCGCGGCTGTCGGTACCCCACCACCTCCGCCCCTATCACTTTCTCTACAATCTTCTTCGACTCACAAATATCCGTAACTCTCGGCTCAAAATGATCCACCCCATGACAAGCCACCTCATGCCCATCTTTCATAATTTGTAAGACCAGCTTCGGATTAATCCTAGCAAAGTTCCCCGTCACAAAAAACGTCGCCTTTACCTCACATCGTTTCAGGAGTTCCAAAATTTTCAAAAGCCCAGCTGAAGATACTTTCACCCCCTCTTCAAGAGAAATTTCCCCACCATGCTCTCTTGGCAAATCAAACTCCTCCACGTCAAAACTAAAAAGCACCTTGCCATTCATTTTTTACCACCCTTCTTTCCATCATGTGCAAAAGATTTCCGTTTATTTACCACATATAATGGTCTTCCCTTTGCCTCCGTATGAATCTGCGCCACATAGAGCGCCGTCATCGATTGCGACACCAAGACCAGCCCCACTAGAAAGGACACAAACACGCTCATTGCTACCGCTCCACTCCATTCTAATCTCATCGGATCCCCCAATATATACTGCTCTATCAAGATAAACAGTCCAAACACCAGCGAAAACACCGTAATAAATGCTCCTATATATCCAAAAATCACTAGCGGCGTCCTCGAAGACGACGCCATCGAATCTATCGTCAGCGCCACTAGCTTCTTAATACTATAAGACGGCTTACCCGAGAGCCTCCCTTTAGTTTTTACCATGATGTATTCCTGGGGAAATCCCAGCCAATCAATCAACCCCCTTGTCAATCTATTTCTTTCTTTCAACTTACAAAATTCATTTACCACCTCCCTATCCAGCAACCTAAAATCCATCGCTCCCACCACCAAATCTCTACTTCCCATCATCTTCATCAATCTATAATACATCCTAGACCCTAGCCGGTGCTTGGTGCTATTATGTTTTCTCACCGCCGTTACCACCATCGCCCCCTTTTCCCATCTAGAAATCATCTCCAAAATCGCCTCCACCGGATGTTGCCCATCTGCATCCACCATCACCACCGCATCTCCATTAGCCGCGTTAAGTCCAGCCGTCAAAGCTATTTCTTTGCCAAAATTCCGCGTCAGCACTACCACCCTCACCGGTATTTTTTGTAAAATCTCCGCCTCAGACAACCTCTCCAAAGTCTTATCTTCTGACCCATCATCCACAATCACTACTTCTGTCTCATATTTCAGGTCAAGTAGTACTGGCAAAAGTTCCCCATCGAGAAACTTCAAAATCCCACCTGCCTCATTATAAACCGGCACCACTATAGAAATCAATTTTCCCATATGTCAAACTCTTCCCCCTTAAACTTCACCAAAATATTATCCAAATCACCATATATTATATATAGCGCCGTATCTTTTAATACTGGCAAATCCTTATTTACTAAATCTATATTCGGATCATAAATCAGTCCAAAAAGCCCCGAAGCCTCCGTCAGCCGATACGCCATCCAAGGCACATCCGTCCCAAAGCTCGGTTTAAGAAGTCTTTTCAAAATATAATACTCATTTTCCGGCATATGTTTTATCGCCGGCGCAAAATCAATCTGCCCCACCGCCTGAATTTTCCGCACTCTTCCATCATCTAGCATTTCATTCAAGTCCGAAATCACCATATCTATTTGCATATTTCTGAATGTATCTTGTTCTTTTAGAGCATTTCCATAGGTGAAGCTAAAGGAGAAAAAGCACCAAGAGAGTACCACCGTCGCCAATGTAAACACTATTTCTTCCACATTTAGACAGACCGACAAACTAAATTCATTCTTTTTCTCTTTCACTTTCACCGCAAGTTTCTTATACTCCTCACCCGATACTATATATACTCCCAAAATCGCTATAAATGCCCCCACCGCATACATCGCTCTTGTCGTATAGAGTGGTTTATCAAGCGCTGCATAAAGTAAGTAAGAAGCCACCCCCATCGCCGCCACCCCAACTATTCCTACCACACACGCCAAAATCTTATTCTGCCGACTCCTTTTTACAAACATCGCTACAAACCCAAGCGTCATTATTCCGATCAACACTAACCAAAGTAGTCGAAAATCCTTAAACAAAAGCTCAAAATAATGTAAAAGATGCGTGGATAGCGACGGGAAAAATTCCGTCAGCCCCGGCAATTCGTTAGACACATACACATCTCGAGTTCGCATCAAGACTTTTTGGAAAAACAGTAGAGTTAAAAGAAATACTACCGCCGAAATCAACAAGCTTTTAATAATTTCTTTATTTTTAAATTTCCTCCCATTCCAATCCTTAATTGCCAAAAACACTACTAGCATCAAATAAATCCCAATCGACACTTGATAAGTTGTACATACCCCCAGAATCCCCACAATCGAAGCCAATATAAACTTCCATCTCGCCTGCCGATAAAATACAAACGGCATCACTGCAAAAAATACCGACAGCGCCATATACACCGCATCATATTGATACGACAAACATTCCAGCATATAAGGACACAAAGCCAGTGGCGCCACCGCCACGAGCCTCAAAAACCATCTTATCCACGTCAGTCTAAAAATTTCCTTTCCACTCACCAAACAAATCAAAATCACCGACGCCACCGCCAGAATCAAAGCTGCCAATATTTGCGGCAAAGGTGCGATATTTGTCAAATAATTATCTGCATGGATTCCATGAGATAGAAACGTACTAGAATACCGCGAAAACGCCGACCACCCTGCATAGCCATAATTCGTTCTCGCCACATCATCCGCATAGTGCACCCCCGCAAGAATAATCGCCGAAATCCCCACCAAATATATCACAAACATCACCAAAATCGGCTTTAACAAAAATCGATTTCGCTCCCAGAGCTTCCCTTTCATATCTCTATTATACCACTCTTATGATATAATAATATCAATGAAATCCGAGTTAGGCCAACCCAAGAAAGGTGAAGAAACTGTAAAAGATAGCCAAGACGTCAAAACTTCCCGACATGCTATTCGTTATTTTTTCGTTGGCGTAGCAGTTACGGTTTTTAATTACGTTCTTTTTGCAATTCTATCCAACCTTATCATCAAAAATAACGATTTTCTCTGGCTTTCCAACCTTATCGCCACCGCCATCACCACTATCGTAGCATACATACTTCATTCCAAAATCACCTGGAAAGAAAGAAGTATCACCAAAACTTCTATTTATAAATTTTTTATTTGGAATGCCATTATTACTTTCGCTATCAGCCCGCTACTCACTCAACTTTTCAGCTATATCACCCCTCTCTACGAATTCGCCTTCAATATCACTTCCGCCATCCATCTACCTTTTGACTATGAATTTATTCTAACTACCGGCTCCTTCGCACTTACCTCCATCGTTATTATGGTAATCAATTTTCTATTTTACGACAAATTTGTTTTTGGCAAAAAACCTAATGCCCCTAAAAAGGAGAAAGATGAAAATCAAGTCAAAAATTAAATTCGAAAAACATTCTATTTTTCCAGCCATTTTCACAGCCTGTACTATCACCATTTTTGCCTTCATGTTACTCCGCCACAACATTTCCTCATTCAATCGCATCATTAGTATCGCTACCGCTAGTGATTTTGACATTAGTAAGCTCACCAAAAACCTTTTAGCTTTAACTGCTATTTTTGTCTTTACTTTTGGCATTTCATATCTTTTCTTCAATCATCTACGAACCAAACATTCAAATCAAGATCTCGCATCTTTCTGGCAATTTTTCAATCGCTTTTCTATCATCGCTTCCATCGCTATCATTCTTATCTTAATTAGCGCTTTCTTCATCAAAGAATCTACCAACAAATCCACCGCTATACTCACTCCCACATTTTTCATTCTACTAATTTACTTCGTCGCATTAATACTATATCTACTACTAAATCTAAAAACCAAAATCAAATTCAGCACCTATCAAAAATTAATCATCACTACCTTAATTTCCAGTTTCGCAATCTGCGTCGCCGCGCCACGTTTACTATCGTACCTTAATTTAATCCAAGCCGGCCTCACTGCCTTCTGCGTTTTTCTAGTCAAATTTATCAAAATCAAACCTAGCCTATTAGATTCTTTCTTCTCCGGATTTGTGCTTATATTCTCTGTCTTTCCAGCTTTTCTGTCAATTTACATTGAAACCCTCAATATTCTCAATCAACACGAAATTTTCATTACAAACCCACTCCTTATTTATCGCATTATATTATGCTTAATTATCATCATCGCCATTATCGCCTCCTTTATTATTCATAAAAAACATTTCAAGTTAGACAATTGGCAAAAATTTGTTTACCCAGCACTCGTAATCGGTATCGCCATGCTTAGCATTCAGCTACCACTCATTGGCAATTACGACGCCGACATCTTTGAATCCGCCAATTATAGCGTTTTAATATCCGACTTCTTCAATTTTGGCAAAATTCCTATCGTCGAGCATTACGGCGGACACATGCTCTCCCAATTCTTTGGTGGCATCTTCTACGGAATTCTAAACGGCGATTTTACCGGCGCCATCTACAGCCCATATACAGCCTATTTCAATGTCATTATATGCACCATTGCTTATTTCTTTATTGCCAAAATCACCGATCGCGACACTGCTATCCTCACCACTATCGCACTACCCTTCACTCTATATAATTTTTATTATTTCGGTCTTGGCTTTATCGTCATTTTCAGCCTCCTTTATTATTTCAAAAAGCCAAACTTAAGAAGCGCTTTCCTAGTAGACTTATGTTTATTTATTTGCCTACTTTATCGACTCGACCTCGGTGTCGCCTTTGCTATATCCGCCATAGTCGCTTCCATCATCTACGCCATTATCAAAAAGCAATCTCTCAAAAAAATCATTATCTCTTCAATCATTTTTGCCATTATTGTCCTAGCAGTTTGGTTTATTATTTGCGGAATCAAAGGTCTCGATGGTTTCACTCAAATCAAACAGTTCATCGCCATGTCTGCCTCCAATCAAAACTGGGCCTTCCCCATGTTTGAAAAAAGCTCCGAGTTTGTTTTTGCCTGGGCTTATATCGTACTTCCAATCATCATGGCGTCTTCTCTTCTTTATATTATATTCACCAAAGCCCGAGAAAAAATCGATGCCAAAATCTGGCTAATCCTCCTAATACTTGGCATCGCTTACTTCGCCAACTTCACGCGTGGCATCGTCCGACACAACGTCACAGGTCTACCAAACACCACTCATGCCATCTTCTGGACCGCCTATATTTATTTAGCAATCCTAATCACCGCTTTCAAAAAAAATCCTCTCTATTTCGTTCCATCCTACATGGCTTTCACAATTTTTGATTTCATTATCATCGGTTCGACACTAGCAAGTATCAATTTAGCCACTCCAATAGACGAAATCCCCAAACACGCTGCCATCATCACCACCGACCACAAAGTCAACCGTATCCATATCAATCCCGCCATAGAATCAGAATTAGACCAAATCAAAACTTTCACTTCTCCATTCTTAAATCCTGATGAAACTTTCTTTGACTTTACCAATCGCAGCCTAGCATATTCATATCAAGGAGTTCTAGATCCAATCTACGGCGCTCAAACCCCAGGACACCTAAATGGTGACTTCGCTTCCGAAACTGCTACTTCTGATCTATCCAAAAATCATGTCAAACTTATTCTTATGCCAAACGATAAGAACGTCCATATTTCTCAAGAGCTTGATGGCATCCCCAATTCTCTACGCTATTACAAACTCAGCGAATATATCTACCAAAATTTCACCCCACTTCTCAAATTCGATACCGGCGAAATTTGGATCGCTACAGATTCCTACCAAGATAGTCTAAAAATCGCCAAAAATCTCTGTGAAGACAGTTCAAATTCTTGCCAAATTTTACATAAAAACATCAAACCAGCCGAAACCTACAATCTTGTCAATGTTCCAATTTTATGGGGCGAAAAAGATTCCAAAAACGCCTCATCAAATCCACAACTCACCGAAGCCACCCTCTCCTCAGACCAAAAATACTATACTTTCAAAACCGACTTCGACAAAAGCTCTGGCAACTATCTCAAAGTTACCATCAATTCAGAAAGCAAACATGAAGGCAAGCTATCTATAGGAGATTATCACGACTCCAAATTCTTAAGTGCCGCCAATTATACTTTCCTCATCGAACCCGGCAATCACACATATTTATTTAGGGTCAGTCACGATGAAGATTGGTATAATAACACTATCAACGCCGCCGAATTATCCGAACCAAATAGCAAAATAACTATACTAAAAGGAGACTAAAATGCCAAAACAAGAATTTCTCGTAGGTTATACCGGATTCGTCGGTTCTAATTTAGCAAATTCTCATAGCTTCAGCGAGCTATTTAACTCCAAAAACATTGCCGACGCTTTCAATAAAAATCCAGATTTACTCGTCTATGCCGGCATCCCCGCTCGCAAATTCTACGCCAATCAAAATCCAGAAGAAGACTTAAAAGTTATTGAAAATGCTATGTCAAACATCAAAAAAATCAACCCCAAAACTTTGGTTCTAATTTCCACCATCGATGTCATTTCCAATCCTGATAATTTTTACGAGACCGACCAAACCAATAAATCCAAACTCCAACCATACGGACACAATCGTCTTCTTCTGGAAGAATGGGCTAACGCCAACTTTAGCCACTGTCACACCATTCGTCTCCCTGCCCTCTTTGGTGATAATCTCAAAAAAAATTTTATCTTTGACATTATTAATCCCATTCCAAGCGTCATCGAAACTACCAAATTTAGCGAACTTTCCTCAAAAAATCCTAATCTCAACGATTATTATCACGACAACCACGATGGCTTTTACAAGTTATCCGACAATCTTGATAAAAAATCCCAATACACTTTAGAAAAATTTTTGGAAGAATTGAATTTTACCGCCCTCAACTTCACCGATTCTCGCGCCGAATATCAATTCTATAACTTACAAAATCTTTGGTCACACATCAACATCACCATCAAGAACAATCTTCCCTTGTTACATTTAGCCACCGAGCCAGTCAAAGCTTCAGAAGTCTACGAACACATTTTTCATCAAAACTGGCAAAACGAGTTAGAAGGTAACCCCGCCAAGTATAACTACAAGACCATCTACGATCAGCTCTTAGGCGGCAAAAACGGTTATATTTTCACCAAAGACCAAATCTTATCCGATCTCAATTCATTTATTACCAAAAACCTGGAGCAAAAATATGAAAATTAGTTTTTCCAATATCGCTTGGAATTTTGAAGATACCGACAAAATCTGCACTCTATTAAAAGGCTACAATTTTTCCGCTCTCGAAATCGCACCCACCATTATCACTCCCGCACCATACACCAAAAACACCAACGATATTAAAGATTTCGCAAAATCTATTTCTAGTAAATACGGCTTCTCCATTTCCTCCATGCAGTCAATCTGGTTTGGTATAACTGAAAACATTTTTAATTCCCAAGACACGCCAAGTCTAATAGATTACACCAAAAAAATCATCGACCTCGCTAGCGACATCAATTGCCCCAATCTCGTCTTCGGCTGCCCCAAAAACCGCAATATGGAAAAACATGACACGCCAGAAAAAGTTATCCCATTTTTCAAAACTATCGGCGATTACGCAGGCAAAAAAGACACTTGTATCGCTCTCGAGGCAAACCCCACCATCTATAATACCAATTTTATCAACACTACCAAAGATGCCTTTGCTTTTGCAAAAGCAGTAAATTCAAAAGGTCTCAAAGTCAATGTTGATCTTGGCACTATTATATATAATGGCGAATCCCTCGAACCACTTTCAAAAAATCCCGAGTTCATCAACCACATCCACATTAGTGAGCCAAATTTAGTCCCCATCAAAAAGCATGAAATTCACCAAAAACTATACAATTTACTAAAAACCACCAATTATCAAAATTTTATCTCTGTAGAGATGAAAAACCCTGAAAAAATTGGTATAATAGAAGAAGTAGCAAAATATATTTCCGAAACGTTCAATTAAATCTATGCAGCAAGTTCCCAAATACGAAAAATTTGAATTCAGCAAGAAACATACCAAATATGCGCTTCTTATTCCTGTCATTAATGAAGGCACCAAGATTATCAAAGAACTTGAAACTGCCAAAAAACATAAAATTAACCAAATTATCGATATCGTACTCTGCGATGGCGGTTCCGACGATGGGTCCACCGAGCACAAAAAGCTAAAATCCCTTGGCATCAACACGTTACTTATCAAAACCGACACCGGCAAACAAGGCGCTCAACTTCGCATGGGTATCTCATGGGCTCTAGAACGCGGTTATGAGGGGATCGTTACTATCGATGGCAACAACAAAGACAGCATTGAAGACGTCCCCTGCTTTATTCAAAAACTAGATGACGGCTATGATTTTGTCCAAGGTTCACGTTTTATTAAAGGTGGTCATGCCATTAACACGCCAAAGTCCCGTCTTTTCGCCGTCAAGCTCATTCACGCTCCCATCATCTCGCTCACTGCACATAAGAAGTACACCGACACCACCAACAACTATCGCGCTTACTCCAAAAAATATCTCGAAGACCCCCGCGTCGCCCCCTTAAGAGACGTTTTTAAGACCTATGAGCTTCTCGCCTATCTCTCCACTCGTGCCGATCAACTCGGTTTAAAAACCACCGAAATCCCCGTTACCAGAGCCTATCCAGACCCCTCCAAACATGTCAAAACCCCCACCAAAATTAGCCCCATAAAAGGCAATGCCGAACTTATAAAAATCTTACTACTAAATTTATTTAGGAAATACAACCCATGACTAAAAAATACGACAAAATTATCATCGGTGCCGGCATCTATGGACTATACTCCGCTCTATTTTGTGGCAAAAAAGGTGAAAAAATTTTAGTTTTAGAATGCGAAGAAGATGCCTTCACCCGTGCTACTTTTGTCAACCAAGCCAGAGTTCACATGGGTTATCATTACCCCAGATCCTTTTCCACCGCCAAAAAATCTGCTTCTTATTTTAAAAGATTTAATGACGACTACGGTTTTTGCATCCACAAATCATTTGATCAAATCTACGCCACCTCCAAAAATTTTTCCTGGACTAACGCCAAAGAATTCATAGATTTTTGCAAGAATCTCAGCATTCGCTGCGAAGAAGTCCCTACCGAAAGATATTTCAAACCAAATACTGTGGATGGCTGTTTC
Source organism: uncultured Candidatus Saccharibacteria bacterium (assembly GCA_964406725.1). Lineage (GTDB taxonomy): Bacteria > Patescibacteriota > Saccharimonadia > Saccharimonadales > Saccharimonadaceae > Nanosyncoccus. The sequence goes on from CAYOSV010000001.1 coordinate 14,654, forward strand.
CTCACTACAGAATATACTTATGACGCCATGATTCTCAAAAAGTATTTCCTAAACGAAATCAAAAAATACAAAAACATCACCATAGAGTATAACACTTCACCCGAAGAAATCGTCAAAGATTCCACTGAATTTAGAATCACCACCAACAGCAAAGAACAATTCACTACCAGTTTCATTCTAAATGCCACCTACGCATCAGTCAATCAAATCATCCAAAAAATCAAAGGTATAGATGCCACTAATTTTCCGATTAAATATGAGCTTTGCGAAGTTATATTAGTCAAGCCAAAAGACAAATTACTAGAAAAAACTGGTCTCACCGTCATGGATGGACCCTTCTTTTCTATCATGCCATTCGGAAAAACTGGTTACCATTCCCTTACCTCAGTCTGTTTCACCCCACACTTAACTAGTTACGAAAGATTGCCCACCTTCCCTTGTCAATCACGTTGTCCACACAACTTCTGCACCCCATCCTCACTCGGAAACTGCAACCACTGTCCAGCCGCCCCTCAATCCGCCATTCCCTACATGTCAAATCTTGCTCACAAATATATGCAAGATTCGCTCAAATTTAGCTATGAAAAATCGCTCTATTCTATGAAACCTATTCTAAATTCCTCCGAAATTGATGATTCCCGCCCCACTATCATTAGAAAAATCACCGAAAACCCTACTTTCATCAGCGTATTATCTGGTAAAATAAATACAATATATGATTTAGACGAGGTTTTGTCATGAAAAAGAAGTTAAATTTAGAAAAAAATTTTATCTCCATCGTCGTTTACACCAAAAACGACCATAAAGAACTTAAAAACTTCTTATCCAGTATTACTGATTTAATGTCAAAAAATTTCGAGCACTTCGAATTTATCGTAATTGATGACAGTGGCAAATCTACCGCTCAAAAAATCATTTCAGACTTCGCCAAACATTCAAACACTGGTGGCAGCCTTAGCCTTATCGAAATGGGCTATCCTCAAGGAGTCGAACTCGCCATGAATGCTGGCGTAGATTTTTCCATCGGCGATTTTGTATTCGAATTCGATTCAGTCCATATAGACTATCCCCTAGAAACTATCATGACTATTTACCATAAAGCACTAGAAAACCATGACATAGTCGCTGCCGCCCCATCCAGTCATATCAAATTATCATCTCGCATTTTTTACCGACTTTTCAACAAAAACAGCAATATCAAAGAACCTCTCACCACCGAAACATTCTTCATAGTCTCAAGACGCGCTATCAACCGTATCAACAACATGAACATCAAAATACCCTATCGAAAAGCCGTTTACGCCAATTGTGGCCTCAGTAAAAAGATTGTCTTCTACGACAGGGCCAACACCAATAAGCATCCCAGCAACCACAAGTACCGTCGCGGCATCGCCATTGATTCCCTTATTCTTTTCACCGACGTTGCTTACAAATTTGCCATCACCATGTCTTTAATCATGATGGCACTCTTACTAGGCTCCGCAATTTACACTCTAGTCTTTTTCTTCAGTGGCCAAGCCATTGCCGGCTGGACCACTACTATGCTACTTGTCAGTTTTGCCTTCTTCGGCTTATTCGTCATTCTTACCATTATCATCAAATATCTCTCCATTATCGTCAAACTTATCTTTGAAAGACAATCATATATTATCAAAAACACCAACCGTTATCTAGTCTAATTTACGATTTTATGGTATAATATATACATGAAAATTTTAGTTACTGGTGGCACCGGCTATATTGGCTCTCATGTGGTTGTAGATTTATTACAAAAAAACCACGAAGTTGTTATTGTGGACAACCTAGCCAACAGTAAAATCACCGTCCTAGATAGCATCAAAGAAATCACTAAAAAATCACCTATTTTCTATCAAGCAAATCTCATCAACTTTGGTACCATCGAAAAAATCTTCAAGGAGTACAAATTTGATTTGGTAATTCATTTTGCCGGCCTTAAATCCGTTTCCGAATCCGTCGAAAAACCCCTCATGTACTACCGACAAAATCTGACTGGCACTATCAATTTACTAAAATGTATGCAAGATTTTGATGTCAAGAAAATCATTTTTTCTTCCTCTGCTACTGTTTATGGTGATTCTGAAACTGCCGAACGCACAGAAGCTATGCCTACCGGCCAACATATCGCCAACCCTTACGGTAAAACCAAATATATGATTGAGGAAATTTTAAAAGACGTCTGTACCGCCGACCCAGAATTCTCCGCTGTCGCTTTAAGGTATTTCAACCCCATCGGCAACCATTCCTCCGGACTTCTCGGTGAAGACCCTAGTGGTATTCCTAATAACCTTATGCCATATGTCATGAAAGTAGCCACCGGAGAGCTAAAAGAACTCTCTATTTATGGCAACAACTATGATACCCCCGATGGCACCTGCCGTCGCGATTTTATCCACGTTACAGACCTAACCAAAGGTCACCTCGCTGCCATCCCAGCTTTAGACACCCCTGGATTCAAAGCTTACAATCTCGGCACCGGCATTCCCAATTCTGTATTAGAAATCGTAAACAGCTTCGAAAAAATCAGTGGTCATCCTCTCCCTCACAGATTTGCTCCTCGCCGTCCTGGCGACCTTGCCGAAATCTGGGCCGACCCATCAAAAGCCGAAGATGAATTAGGTTGGAAAGCCAAACTCACTATAGAAGACGCAATCAAAGACACCCTCACCTTCTTAAGAAACCATCCGTAATATGGTATAATATATAGGTATGGCAATTCCTAATTTTCTGTACAAAAACAATCGTGTTCTTTTGAAAGAGCTCACCAAAACCGATTTCAAACTCCGCTATCAAGGCTCTGTTCTCGGTTATTTATGGGCCCTGTTAAGACCATTGATGATGTTTGCTATCTTATATGTAGTTTTTGCCAAACTCCTCAGATTCGGCAGCGACATCCCTCATTATCCAGTCTATCTACTTGCTGGCACTACGCTTTGGAGTTTCTTTACCGAATGTACCAATCAAGGCATCCAAGCTATAGTCGTAAGAGGCGAGCTCATTCGCAAAATCTGTTTCCCTAAATACATTGTCGTCGTCTCGGCCACCCTCACCGCCGTCATCAATCTACTCATCAATCTCGTCGTCGTTGTCATCTTTGCCCTCATCAACGGCGTTAGCCCATCTTGGACTTGGCTCCTTGTCCCAATTTTGGTTTTAGAATTATACACTCTTGCTCTCGGTATTTCGTTTTTACTTGGTGCCATCAATGTCAAATATCGCGATATTACTTCTATTTGGGATGTTCTTACCCAAGCTCTTTTCTATGCCGTCCCTATTATTTATCCCATTGCTATGGTAGCAGACACCAGCGAAACGGCGGCCAAAGCTATTTTACTCAATCCAATTTCTCAAATTGTCCAAGATGTCCGTTACTGTCTCATCACCGACCAAACTATTACCACTTGGAAATACATTGAAAACCCTTTTTTGAAAGCTATCCCCATTTTAATTGTAATCCTCATTCTTGTCTGGGGTTCATGGTATTTCCGTAAAAAATCTAAAAAATTCGCGGAGGAAATCTAATGTCCGAAAACCTAGTCAATACGCCTGTAGTTATTTCGGTTAAAAACGTCCACAAAAGCTTCAAACTCCCCACTGAACGCGCCGGCGGACTCAAAAACGCTATCTTTAATCGCCTCAAAGGTATCAAAGGCTACAAAACTCAAAAAGTCCTAAATGGCGTCAATTTCGAGATCAGACAAGGCGAATTCGTCGGCATCGTCGGCCGCAACGGTTCTGGCAAATCCACACTTTTAAAAACCCTCGCCAAAATCTACTTTCCCGAAAAAGGCGAAGTCAACATCAACGGTAATCTCATTCCCTTTATTGAGCTTGGCGTCGGTTTCAATCCCGAGCTTTCCGGCCGCGAAAACATTTATTTAAACGGTGCGCTCCTCGGCTTTTCCAACAAAGAGATGGATGCCATGTATGATGAAATCGTCGATTTCGCCGAACTTCGCCCCTTCATGGACCAAAAACTCAAAAATTTCTCCTCCGGCATGCAAGTCCGTCTTGCCTTTTCTATTGCTATCCGCGCCAAAGGCGACATATTGCTCCTAGACGAAGTCCTCGCCGTCGGCGACGCCGAATTCCAGAAAAAATGTAATGAATATTTTGCCGCTATCAAAGGCAAGCAAACCGTTATTCTAGTTACCCACTCCATGGCCAACGTTCGCGAGTTTTGCACCCGCGGCATTCTCATTGAATCAGGCAAAGTCGCACTAGACGATACCCCAGAAAAAGTCGCCGACGCCTACGAAAAACTCTGGAGCTAATCTCTACTCTTTCGGCTCTGAGTCAGCATTATCTCAAATGTCTCTCTTTGCTTTCTCACTACTACTTGTAAAATAATTCCACATATCAACATCAAAATCGCCACAATCGCCAAAAATCCAGCCACAATAAGGGTTGGAAATCTCGGCACCATTCCTGTATCAAAATATTCCACAAGCACCGGAACCCCCAAAGCCAAAGTTATCACAAACAAAATCACGCTTACAATCCCAAAAAACAGCATCGGCTTATATTCCTCAAACAATCTAGCGATCGTCATTACTACTTTAATCCCGTCGCTCACCGTATTCAATTTCGACTCGCTGCCTTCTTCGCGATCCTTATAATTTACCGGCATTTCTTTGATGTAAAAATTTTTATCAAGCGCATATATCGTCATCTCCGTCTCAATTTCAAAGCCCTTCGAAAGCACTGGACACACCTTTACAAAATCTCGCGAAAGCGCCCGGTATCCCGTCATAATATCTTTTATATGACTTCTAAAAATCAAATTAATCAATAGCCTCACCAACCGATTTCCAAACCCATGAAATTTTCGCTTATTTTCCTTAAAATAAGTCGAAGAAAGCCTATCGCCAATCACCATGTCTACACCCCCATCAAGCACCATATTACACATTTCTTCTGCCACATCCGCCGGATACGTCCCATCGCCATCAACCATCAAATAACAATCTGCTTCAATATCTCTAAACATACTCCTCACCACATTACCCTTTCCTTGTCGATGTTCGTACCGTACAATTGCACCAGCTTTTTTCGCTATTTCAGCCGTATCGTCTGAGGAATTATTGTCATAAACATAAATTTCCGCCCCCGGAAGCGCCTTCTTATAGTCCTTAACTACCTTAGAAATAGTCTTGCTCTCATTGTAGCATGGAATAATTACTGCAATTTTTTTCATTTTTTCCTTTCTCGCTTTTTCTTTGCTTTTACAAAACTTTTGCACAAACAAACTACACCTATCACCTCAAGCACACTCACCATCACCGTTTGTGGAGTAGTATAAGATTTAAACAATGGCGAATCTGCGGTTAATTCAAATCCAGTCCCCCAAAGCCCCACCGTATAGGCGTTAAACAGTATCGTCAACAAAATTCCTAATACAAAAATCAACATTTCCACACCATAGTCAGTAAAGTTTTTATTTTTAAACATCGTAATTATTTTTATTATTACACCAACAAAAGCTATCAAAAGAAGCACCAGACTAATCACGTTATATATTTTTATAATTATATTCGAAATTTTTTTGTTAATTCTAAGCGTCATCCTCAAATTGTCATTCGATCTCCTTGTGCTCTCATCCGCCCCAAGCCTATTTAGATCATCTTCACTTCTAAGCAAACTAGTCCCCAAAATCCCTTCATAGAGCACGATATCCCCTTCATTTTTTACGTCCTTTATCTCTTCTAATTTCGCTTCATATTCATTATAAAATGCGTGGTTGATTAAACTATGAAATGCCGTTGGGATTGGTCTTAGCATCTCATTTGTAGAATAAAGCCCCGACGTATCCGAAAGTTGAAACCCATTTTTCTTTTTCAGTGTCCCATTTTTGAAACCTTCTTCAAGCTCCTCATAAATTTTTTTATAAACCTCATCCGTTTCCGCCGCATCTTTGTAATAACCACTATCCGCCACGCTGTCCCTCAGCGCCCAAATCGAATAATCCGCAATCTTAAGCCACCTATCAAAAGGCTCTAATTTTAAGGACCTAAAAGTCGGGCTAGCTTTTTTAGCTAGTTCAATCGCCTCAGAAGACACCCAATAATCATTTTCAAGATCCGCTCCATCGTCTATCCTAATCAAAGCCCCCAGTGCCTTTGCCTCATACGTCTTAGTTCGATCTTGTGTAGTATAAATTCCATAATTCACCTTATTCACAATTGAGATGCCTGTATTCCAAACCAAAATCCCCACAATCGGCGCTAGTGCTATAAGCGAAAATCCTATCATTTTTTTATAGTTTATTTTCTTTTTATGTTCCCACCAATAGTGCCCAATTGGTATCAATGCCCCCATTATTATAAACGGCAAAAACCAAATACTATCTTCTCTCAAATTCCAGAAAAATCCCGTAAAGAGCAACCCCATAATCCCCCATGGCAACAATTTTTTAATTTCTGCTTTTCGCCTCAAATAAATCGCCAAAATACAAGAAATCACGATCAAAACCGCCATTGGCACCAACGCGTTCCGATAAGGATATGCTATTTCTCCACCTAAACCCACTGGATTAAAAAGCATAAATAAGAAAATTATTTTTCTCAACCAACCATTTTTTACTACTGGTTTTAACGATCTTGCAAACAAAAACGACGCCAACACCGTTATCAAGAAAAGTCCAACTCCATACGGCATCCTAAACCAAAAAAGTATCGCTAGAAAAATCGGAAAAGCCAAACCCTTACAAAGCACAAATTTACTATATTCTCCACCCCAATCCCCCGAAGCTATACTTATCGCTGAGTTGATTTCCAATCTACTATCGTAATAAGACTCCAGAACTATATTCCAGTTCATTGCAAAAAACAACCACAGTCTAACCGCCACCAGCACAAAGAATATTGTCAAAAATACTTTTTTATGCCTATCCAAAAAATTCCCACACTTAACCAAACTCTCCTTAATCTTATCAATTTTTGAAGTCAACGTCTTACTCATAAAGACCATTCTTCAAATATCTTTCTAATGCGTCCTTCCAGTCTGGCAGCGGTTCAAATCCAGCCTCTTTGAGTTTTGCTTTATCAAGCCGCGAGTTAAACGGCCTCTTCGCCACCGCTTTCCTAGCTTTAGTCTCGTATTGCTCAGTAGTCACCGGCACCACTTTTACGTCCATACCAGCATCCTTATAAATTTCCTCTGCAAAATCTGCCCAAGAAATATATCCACCTTCATTAGTCGCATGATAGTAACCATACTTATCAGTTTCAATCATGTCAACTAAAAGCCTTGCAAGATCATATGTATAAGTCGGCGTACCAATCTGATCAGATACCACCTCCACTGTATCATGAGTTTCCCCTACTTTTATCATAGTCTTAATAAAGTTTTTACCATTTTTACCAAACACCCATGCAATTCTTACAATAAAGTACTTGTCAAGGATTTTCGCGACTTCAAGTTCCCCCTTTAGCTTAGATTCACCATACACATTCAGCGGTGCGTAATCTTTGTCATCCGGTTGCCATGGCTTTTCACCTTGGCCGTTAAACACATAATCCGTAGAAATATACATAAATTTTGCATCCACTACTTTTGCAGCTTCCGCCAAATTTTTCGTACCTTCCACATTCACCGCCATTACCACATCTCTATTCGCTGAATCTTCCGCACCATCCACATTCGTCCATGCTGCACAGTGAATGATCGCATCTGGCTTCACTTCATTCACCACTTCAGCCACTTTTTTGACATCCGTAATGTCAAGTATCACATGCTCAAAATCTGCATCCGAATCCGACCTGTCAGCCCCAATTCCAACGTGCCCACGCTTCTTAAGTTCCATCATTACATCATAGCCAAGCTGCCCCGAAGTCCCAGTTACCAGTACCTTCATTTATTTCTCCCCATACATCTTATCATAATAATTCTGATACTCACCAGAAATAATTTCTTCCCACCAATCTTTATGGTCTAGGTACCATTGTATAGTCCTTACAATTCCATCTTCAAACTTCGTTTCTGGCTCCCAACCAAGTTCCCTTTTGATTTTAGCTGGGTCAATCGCATATCTTCTATCATGACCTTTTCTATCTTCCACAAATGTAATCAAACTTTCCGGCTTACCCAATTCCTTCAAAATCAGTTTCACGATTTCAATGTTCGACTTTTCATTATGACCACCCACATTAAATACCTCACCTACACAGTCTGCATGAATAATCATATCAATTGCTTTACAGTGATCTTCTACATATAGCCAGTCACGTACATTCAGCCCATCACCATATACCGGCAAAGGTTTATCATTGAGTGCATTAATAATCATGAGAGGTATCAATTTTTCTGGGAAATGATATGGTCCATAGTTATTCGAACATCTAGAAATAGATACTGGTAACCCATAGGTCCTATGGTACGCCAAAGTCACCAAATCTGCCGAAGCTTTAGACGCCGAATACGGTGAAGATGCGTGAAGATTAGTCTCTTCAGTAAAGAATAGGTCTGGACGATTCAAAGGCAAATCCCCATACACTTCATCCGTAGAAACTTGATGATAGCGTCTCACTCCATGTTTACGACACGCATCCATCAAAACATGTGGCCCCATAATGTTAGTCTCTAAAAATGCTTGTGGATCAAGGATTGACCTATCTACATGTGATTCCGCCGCAAAATTCACCACAATATCTGGCTTTTCTTCCACAAACAAATTTTCTACCAGTCCTGCATCCCTAATATCCCCTTTCACAAACCGAAAATTATCTGGATGATCTTTCATCGCTTTTTCAAGCGTAGACAAATTACCAGCATAAGTCAGAGCATCTAAGCATACAATCCGATAGAACGGATACTTCTTTAGCATATAATACACAAAGTTAGAGCCAATAAACCCTGCTCCCCCTGTCACAATAATCGTCTTTTTATCATCCATATAATCTCCTTTTCTATAAGTTAAATTTAAAATCCAAATTTTCAAGCGTTGGATGTTTTTGGTCCTTTTCCGACAAAATCACCTCACCGTCAATCTCCGGCCACTCAATACCGCAAGAATCATACATCACTCCACCCTCATCCTCAGGATGATAAACGTCATCACATTTATAAGCAAATTCTGCAGTATCCGACACCACCAAAAACCCGTGCGCAAAGCCTCGCGGTATCATTAACTGTTTTTTATTATCAGCAGACAGCAAAACTCCTACCCATTTGCCATAAGTATCAGAGCCCGCCCGAAGATCCACCGCCACATCAAACACCTCTCCAGAAAGCACTCTCACGAGCTTCGCCTGCGGATGTTCCTTTTGAAAATGGAGTCCCCTCAGAACTCCCCTAGAAGAAGACGACTGATTGTCCTGCACAAAATCATAATCAAGTCCCGCCTCTTTAAACTCTTCCGCCGAATAAGTCTCCATAAAATACCCCCGCTCATCACCATACACCGTCGGCTCAATCACATACACTCCCTCAATGTCCGTCATATTAAATTTAAATTTTCCCATTAACTACGCATTTTCCTTTCCGCCACTTTTGCCAAATGTTGACCATAGGCAGTTTTTTTGTATTTTTCTGCCGCTTCCAAAAGCTCTTCTTCCGAAATCCAACCATGGTTAAAGGCGACTTCCTCTGGAGCCGCAATCTGAATGCCTTGCCTTTTCTGCACCACCCTCACAAAATCCGCCGCATCAGAAAGCGAATCTACCGTCCCAGTATCTAGCCACGCAAATCCACGCGACAAAAGCTGCACATCAAGAAGTCCGTCGTCAAGATACATTTCATTAAGCGAAGTAATTTCAAGTTCTCCCCTGTCAGACGGTATCACCACACTCGCTCGTTCCGACACATCACCCGGATAAAAATATAATCCCGTCACCGCGTAATTACTTTTTGGATCTACTGGTTTTTCCTCAATCGAAATCGCCTTCCAATTCTCGTCAAACTCTACCACCCCAAATCTTTCCGGATCGTTCACATAGTAGCCAAACACCGTAGCTCTACCATTCTCCGCATTCTTTACCGCCACCTCAAGAGTCGCCGTAAAACCAGACCCATAGAATATATTGTCACCCAGTATCATCGCACACGGTTCTCCCCCAATGAATTCAGAACCTAAAATAAATGCCTGTGCCAAACCATCAGGAGATGGCTGTACTTTATAAGATAGATTAATCCCCATCGCCGAACCATCCCCAAGTAGCCTCTCAAAATTCGGCAAATCATCTGGGGTAGAAATAATCAAAATATCCCGAATCCCCGCAATCATCAAAGTTGTCAAAGGATAATAAATCATCGGTTTATCATACACCGGCAGCATCTGCTTAGACGTACCAAGCGTCAGAGGATAAAGTCTTGTGCCAGATCCCCCAGCTAAAATAATACCTTTCATAAATAACTCCAATTATTTACTTAATTATACCATATTTACGCTTTATTCTCTCAAGTTCCGCATCCATCCAACCTATTACTCTAGCGTCCAGATTATAATGTTTCTTAAAATATCGATGCATCCCACTAACTTCCTTCACATGCGCTTCCCCTCGTTCAGTCGCACTACCTTTATGTATCCGAAAAAAATTCAAAGATTTTCGGTTATAAAAAATCTTTCCCCCATCAAGCAATCGCACATACAAATACCAATCCCCCACTTGCTCAAATTCTTCCGCTTGCTTTAAATACTTCAGCAGTTCCGGCGTATTTTTAAAAACTACCGCTGAGACATTCGGAATAGTGCACCTAATCGCCATGATTTCTTCAATTTCCTGCCTACCCGATCGAATATAACTTTTAGAAAAATGCCCCGTCCTCTCCTTATCCCGAGATCTCCGAAAATTCGGCATCACCATAATCCCCTGTTTATTGATAATCGCCGACTCCGAATAAGCCAACACTACTTCCGGATCTTCCAAAAACCCTCTCATTACCTCCTTCAAAAAATCCTTCCGAGCCACATCATCCGCCTCCGCTATCCAAATATAGTCACCACTCGCTTCCTTTACGCCACTAATCCATTGTGAAATCGCCTTACCAGAATTCTCTTTATTCCAAATCAATTTTAGTTTAATATCCGGGTTAATTCGCTTTACTTCTGCCGCCATTTGCTTTATCACAGTCTTACTATTGTCAGAGGATGCATCATCCAAAATAATCAGTTCATAAATCGGATACGACTGCCTAGCAATCGACAAAATCCGCCATTTAAGATACTTTGCATAGTTATAATTCGGCACTATCACCGAAACTTTCCGAGCTCCTCTTTTTACTTCTTCACCCATTATTACGATTATATCACAAAAGACTCATAAGCCTTTTCCACCTCTTTTACGAATTTCTCACCATAGTAATTTTCCAAAACATACTTTCTCGCCACCTTAGCAACTTTCCGGTTTTCTTTCGAATTTTTATATAAATATTCCAATTTATTATACCAGTCTCCCGGTTCTGCCAAAAAGCCATTCTTTCCATCTGAAATCGCTTTTCTAAATGCAAAAGTCGGCGACGCAATCGTCGTAGTCTCCACTACCGCTGCCTCAAAAAATTTAAGTTCCGATTTGCAGTTTGTAAAATCATTCACCAGAAGCGGTGCAATATTTACATCTACTTCCGAAATCAACTTTAAGAGTTCCAAATAATCCACCAGTTCCAAAACTTGCACTTTGCTTCTGCTAATCAAGCTTTTCATCTTATCCGAAAATTCCATATACCCCACCACTCTAAGTTTCATATCGTCATATTTTTCCAAAAGCCCAATCAACTCCGACTCCACCAAAGCAAAATCTTTCCTATGAGTCGGTGATCCACTAAAATAACCGATCACAAAATCTTTCTTGTCATCTTTTTCCTGAATTAATTTCTCTGAAATTTTCACCTGCTCTTTATCAAGAGAATTTGGTATCACTATACAAATTTTACCAAAACTTCGTTTCAACTTCTCGGCCAAAAATTCATTCGTCGTGATAAACCCATCTACTTTTTTTGCAATTCTTCTAATCCCCCCCACATACCCCATCCAATAAAATATATTTTTACTATTCGTAGAAGACATCAAAATCGGCAAATCTCCAAAGTCAAAAATAAGATCATCCAAATCAAACAACACTTTTATGCCTCTCGCCCGAATGCTCTGAATAACCTTCAAAATTTTCCCATCCTTTCCACTCTGCCTCAGAATTACCACCAAATCAACGTCTTCCAAATCTGCATCTTCAAACTCGTTTGTCAAAACCCACTTCGCCTCCCAATCCGAAGACTTTTTGAGCGCCTCTACTACATTCTTCACCCGATACCGAAACTGCGCCACCTCTTTATCTTCTACTATATAGAGAACTGTTTTTTTACTTTTTTCTTCTGTCATAGTCTTTTCTGCCTTTTCTATCCAACAAAAACCACATTCCGTTCGCAAAATTTACATTATAAAATCTATCTTCACTAAGTATATCACCCCACTTTTCCCACATATAGTCCTGTTCTGCATTAAACCGATCAATCTTATCTGCATCAAGATCCGATCCTCTAGATTTTGACTCGTAATGGTATACTTCCACCATCGGAATTTCCACATTATAATATCCCGCCTTTAGAAGCTTCAAACAAAAATCTACATCATTATAAGCCACTTTCAAATCCTCCTCTAATCCCCCCACCTCCTCAAACTTTTTCTTACTTACACACAAGCATGCTCCCGTCACCGCCGCATAATTATACGGTACCCTCAACCTTCCATACATTCCTAGCTCATTCCTATTAGATCCAATATATGCATGGGATGCCACGCCACCAAGCCCCAAAATCACTCCCGCATGCTGCACAGTTTCATCAGGATACAATAATTTTGGCCCCGCCGCACCCACATGCGGTTGCATCGCGTATCCCACCAATATCCCCAACCAATTTTCCGTAATAATTTCCGTATCATTATTCAGCAGTACCAAATAGTCTCCTTTTGCTTTCTTCACCGCCAAATTATTTAACTTAGAATAATTAAATTCTATATCCTCTCTAAGTACGCGAAAATTTTTATATTTCTTCTTATATTCTTCGAATAGTTTTAAAGTTTCCTTCTCTACACTACCATTGTCTATCAAAATCACTTCAAAATTCCGATAATTCGTCTTTGTATAAACCGAATCCAAACATTTTTTCGTCACTTCCACATGGTCTTTCGTCGGAATCAAAATAGATGCCATCGGTTCTTTTTCAAACTCATAAATTACCCGATAATAAGTAGACTTCAAATCTTTCTCCACATGCGCTTTCAGCTTTCTCCGTTTCAAAGCTGCCTCAATAGCTTTTTGCCCGTTATCACCCGCATAGTCCTTATTGTCCAACTTTACGGACGTAGATCCCGGTATCATCCGCCAATGATACAAAATTTTTGGAACATGGCAAACCCTATTTGTCTTCTCTAATACCTTCAAAATCAAATCATGATCTTGCGCCCCTTCAAGCCCCACCGTAAACCCATTCACTCTTTTAGCCAAAGTAGTCCGAATCACCGTCAAATGACAAATATAGTTAAGACTAAATATCGTATCCGGCGAATAATCCGGCTTAAAATGTGGATAACATCTCTTTCCATCCAAATCAATTTTATCTTCATCCGAATAAATCAAATCCAGTTTTTTATTCTCATTCAAAACTTTCACTATCTCATAAAGCGCATTTTTAGCCAAAAGATCGTCGTTGTCGAGCAAAGCCACAAATTCGCCTTTAGCCATATCAAGAGCATCATTAGAAGCCCTAGAAATATGCCCATTTTCTTTACGATGCTTTATTCTGATTTTTTTGTTCTTCTCGTATTCCTTCAAAATATCCAAAGTCTCCTCATTGTCAGACGCATCATCCACAATACAAATTTCAAAATTCCTATAACTCTGCGTCAGTACTGATTCTATACACTCTTTCAAAAATTCACCCTTCACATTATAGACTGGAATTAACACCGAAATTAACGGCCTATATTCTAATTTAACCGGCTTTTCTTCTTTTTCGTTTGCCACAAGCCACGCATTATATTCTTCCACATTATCAGGATTCCAGAATGGTCCGCCCTTCCCCTCTCTTAGCATTCCCCAAATCAATTTTGCATATTTTTTCCACATCTTTGGCGGCACCAAAAAATGGTATTTTCTCCAAACATTTTTTGTCCCTCTATATAGATTAATTCCCAAATTTTTAATACTCATTTACCGCGTCCTCTCATATATATAATAATCACTTTCCGTATCATCATAAAGCTCTCTAAAATCATCTTTGCAAACCTGCAATTTTCCAGCCGTAATCAAATATTTTGCTGGCCATTTTGCTAAATCTTCGCAGCTTATCTTAAGCGCAAAGTTGTCTGCCGTCGCGCCCGGCTGAAATTCTGTCTCCCCATCAGTTAACGAAACTACAATATGCGCATATCTATTATATACATCGTCATATTTTTTGTCCGGATCAATTAATTTCCATTTTTCATAATCCGGATAAAAATTCACAGCATTCAAAGTCCTTGCCCCATTCGCTATCGCCATCTGTTGCAATACAATGCTATTAAGTGCCAGCCAATACTCGTCTTTATTTTCATTTGCAATCTCTCTAATTTTTTGTTCCAAAGGATGCCCTGTCAGCGCTGTCACCCCTCTTGCAACCGGATTCACCGTCGCACCAGCCACCATCATCAATATAACCACACTACCAATGAATAACTTTTGGTATTTACTCAGCATCAAATAGCCTAATATTACCATTCCCGCAATCATAATTAAATACTGCCAAAACTTCAGATAAGTCAACGCTTGTGTATCTACAAAACATACATAAGAAAAACCAAAAATCAAAAGCGTCACCAAAACCTGTTTCTTTGAAAAAATCTGTTTTTTCGAAATCATATCAATCCCCCATATCGTAAACAGCGTCGCCGTCAATCCATAGGCCAACTTCATTCTAAAACTATCAATATAGGAAAAGCCTGTCAACTTAGCCAAAAGTTCCGGAAAGCCCACCAGCATAAATACCGCCATCACTATAATACAAACCAACAAAACATTCCCCACTATCATATTTTTATCTCTCCTCATTTTTTTCCAAATCACCGGATAGAGTACCAAGAAAATCGGTGCAAACTGAACAAACGTACTTACTTCTGAATTATTTGAATATGTGATATCTTTGAAAGGCAACGTCAAACTCGTAAGATCCGTAAACAAAGCTTTAAATCCTTCTCCACCCCCTAGCGAAACTCTTTTGCCAGGATATACCGTACTGTACAAAGTCACAATTGCATCTTTACTTGTCCATATTGCATATCCTAATACCAATATTGCAAACACCGCCATCACCACTATCCGCCAAATATCCTTTTTCTTAAAGGTAATTTCCTTTTTATCTCTTACCATACATGCGACAAACAACGCCAACATCACAAGTCCTACCGATATTTGAAGCGACGGAAACAAAGCCAGCACAAACGAAATTACAGCAAGCGGCAATAGCACCATCCACAAGATCCTCAGTCCCTTTTCCGAAGTGAAAAAATGATACGCCAATACAAACACCGCCATTCCCCAGAAAAACACGTCTACCACATGCGGCACAAACCACCATTGTACCGCCGGAGCAAATGCTATCATAATCGAACCAAGCAACGCAATCTTTTTATTTTTCTTTGTGACAATCATACATGCTTCAAACCCCACAAGAACTAGTAAGATTAATTTTGAACACCAATACCAAGACAGACCATATTCATTACCCAACATTGCATATCCCCAATCAAAAGGTTTTGCTATCAAAGTAACGTCTTTCACTGGCGCATTATATCCAATAATCATATCTTGACCACCGAGGCTCATCATATCACTATCTTTTTCATAGTCATTATAATACTGCGACATATAATACGGCGCATGTACTAGCCATTCATCACTCCGAATCGCCCGACTTTTACCTAGTATCAGACTTTCAGACTTATATCCATCATAATTATCAAACAATTTATTATACTCATTAATCGATGAACCATGTACTTTGAAAGCCACACAAAAAATAAAAACCACTAGCGCTATTAAATACCGCCACTTAATACAAAAGAGCACCGCAGCTCTCAACCGTTCCAGCACCTTCTTATACATATATCCTATTATAACATAAATTTATTAATAGGAAATCATCCGCCACTTTTGCGCAGCCGACCCATTCGAAGTATAAAGTTGTATATTTGATCCGTTATTACTATTACCAAAAGCCACGTCAAGCGCCTTGCCCGAGCACATTGAATATAGAGAGTATGTTCCGTCTTCATTTTTATCGATTTGCCATTTCTGCGCACAAGAACCATTAAAAGCATAGATCTGTACATTCGCTCCATTTCTTACATCACCAGCCGCCACATCTAAAGCTTTACCGCTTCCTACGTTCTTAATTGCATAATACTTGCCCTCAATGTTTGTAATTTGCCACTTTTGCGCACCTGAATCGTTGTTACTATATAGCTGAACGTTTGCACCATTGTAGCTATACCCAGCAAACACATCCACCACCATATCATCTTTAAGTGCAGATTGAATTATATAATTACCGTCCTCTATAGGCAGTATCGTCACAAACTCCCATTCCTGAATTTTATCAGCAGCATTTATTTGCACATTAGCACCATTCACACCGAGTGCTAGTCCAGAGCATGCCGAAATTATCCCATATCTCTCATCTCGTTTTACAATTTGCCATTTCTGCGCACAAGAACCGTTTTCGCCATATAACTGAACATTAGTACCAGCAGTATTCCCAGCACCTACCACATCCAAAGCCTTACCAGTCGCTGGATTTACAATCGTATAATAACCATCGCTACCATACGTTACTTTCCACTTTTGTGCATCGGATTCATTTTTCTTGTAAACTTGTATATTAGTACCATTCTTTGCATTGTTCGTTCCACCGTTAATATCAATCATTTCGCTCTTTGAGCCCCCAAGACTAATCATATACTCACCATCATCTATCGTCCTAGGAGAGATCAAAGTCCATTTCTGTGCCGCCGAACCATTTGGTCGATAAATCTGTATGTTGGATCCATTATTACTGTTTCCATAGGCCACATCAAGCACTCTGCCCGAACACACCGAATAAATCGAGTACGATCCATCCTCATTCTCCACAAAATGCCATTTCTGCGCACAGGAGCCATTAAAACTATATGATTGCACATTTGTTCCATTTTTAATCCTTCCAGCTTCCACATCTAATGATTTTCCAGTTGCTGCATTTCTTATCGTGTAGGCACCATCGTTATCACTTGTAATCTTCCATTTCTGGGCTCCCGACCCGTTATTTGTATAAATCTGAACGTTGGCCCCATCTACACTGCTCCCAGCCGCCACATCGATCACCGCATCATTTCTAAGAGCCGACCGAATTACATATTCTCCTTCCAAAACCTCTGAGGAATCCGGCAATTCTAAAGCACCTTCTTCATTTATATCGCCAAACCAATCTTGATAATACAAATAGAAGTTCCTATTCCCATACGCTCCACAAGGCGCCGTTCCATATCCCGCAGCCAGCGCCCCCGCATTCGGCTGATACGGCGTATACCTATACAAAGCCGAAGTTGCTAAATTCTGTATATACACCACCGAACTACCACAATCAGGATTTGGATTGTATCGTACATTATTATTACCAATCGGATAATACGAAGAATTACCATCCATTACAACCCTAAACAAATACGCTGCATTTCGTACTTGATTCTTAAACCCATAATACTTCTCCGAACACGCCGCAGTATCCGGACAACCATATCCGGTCGCTCTCCTGTAATCCCAATCGTTCGGAATCGAGTCCGTAATCAAACCCGTTTCTTTTTGAAGTAATACTATTAATACTTTCGGATTTATATGATAATCCTGTGCCGCCTGCCAAATAATATGTGCCGCCGTCTCCCCATATTGAAATCCAATCTCTCCATCTCGATCGCCAAATCTCTCTTGTGACAAACATATAAAATGCCCGTTTTCGAAATGCCAGTGATAAGACGATCCTCTAGATAAGGCCAAATAGTAATTATAATCGGTATTACTACACGGATTTTTTGCGTTCAACCAGTTTTGAATATCCGCCTCGCTCATCGAATTATAATCAGTCATCTGAAAATCCGATATGATATACCCAGGCTGAAAACCGGCCAAACTCGCCGCACTCGTATCATCTTCTATTTTGCCCGATCTTTGTGCCAAAAACGCAAACAAAGCCACCGCCACAAAAACCAAAAGGCTCAAAAAACTGAGGTTACGATAGTTTCTTCTTGTTATATTTGTTTTTGTCATATTTTCACCCTACCTGTTATTTTACCACTTTTGCCGTCAGATTCCAAATTAATCTCCACCGTAAGTTCACCCTTAGGAAGCTCTGAAATCGGAATTTTATAACCATCGCAAGTAGATGTTGTTACCGACTCCTGAATCGCTACATTTTTATTGTAATAAGTTACTCCATTCCTACTCATCGTCAAATCACAACTTCCGCCAGTCAAATACTGATCAATATTTACCCGAACAATCAAATCTTCCCCACTCACATCCGCATACGTAATCAAACCCGTCAAAGTCTCAGACTTGTTCGGGCTTTCCCCATCATATTGCGGCGCCTTTTCTTCTGGCTTTACTTCGCCATCTCCGCTGCTAGAATTTTGTTCATCTTTTTTGTCATCATTAATATTTTGTGAAGTGCTATTATTCGGCTTTTTATCAAAATAATTATTTTTTACCAAAATCACTACAGTAACAGCAGCTATAATTAACACCACAAAAATCAACCACTTCACCCATCTAAACTCTCTTTTTCTCTTTGGCATCCAAAAACGCTCCTATCTTTATTGTAGCCTATTTATCTCAGTTTTTCAACCGTATGCTATAATAAGGCTATGAGCTTCACTATCGCAAACGCCGAAAGAAATACTTTATCCAAGCCGGAAAAAGAAAATAATTACACTATCGACAATTATTCAGTTAACCTCAACAATAAAAATGACTCGCATTCAATCATTGCAAAACACGCCCTCGGTTCAAAACAAATTCTAGACGTCGGATGCGGCGTCGGTTACATCGGTCGCGCCATCAAGAAAGAACATCCTTGTACTATTGACGGCATCGACATCGATAAATCCGCTCTTGAGATAGCCAAAAAACACTATGATCATACATCTCTCATGAAAATCGGCGACTCAACCGACAAAGTTTTCCTCGAATTCTTAAAAGACAAAAAACTCTACGACTGTATCATCTGTGGAGATATCATTGAACACTTAGCCGACCCCGGCTATATTATTTCCATTTTGGCCAAAAAACTCACCAAAAACGGTAAAATCCTTGTCAGTATCCCCAATATCGCCCACATCGACGTAATTGCAAATTTAATCGATGAACGGTTTAACTATGGCGAAACCGGCATCCTAGACAACACTCACTTGCGTTTCTGGACCGAAAGTTCTTTTTACGATTTTATCAAAAACATCAACAATCGCTACCAAACCACCCTTGAGCCCAAATTAATTGGCAAAACTATTGTAGAGCATCCCATTCTTGATACTCGCTATTTCCGCGAAATCTGCGGTGATGAAATCTTCACATTTCAAAACATTTTTGAACTCAAAAACAAAAAAAATCCAGTTATACCTCACCCTCACAAGAAAAACAATTATCACGACATCATCGTCGCTATCGACGTTAGAAATAAAGTCGCCAATCTAGAATCTCAACTCGCAGCCAAAGACCAACTCCTCCACAACATAGAAAACAGCCTCAGTTGGAAAATCACCAAGCCACTACGCAAAGTTAAAAGTCTCTTCCATAGACAATAGAGTCATCCCCTCAAAATATGTTAAAATATATTTATGAAAAAGCATACACACCGCAAGCCGGCGTCAAGTGTTAGACGAACCAAAAAACCATCTCTACTTATTGTCCTCCCTTTAATCTTGCTTACCGCCTTTGTTATCATCCTCACTATTTACAAAACCATCGAGTTTTTTTTGATTAATCATTCCTCTACCAATATCCCTAAGCTCGAAATCTCTTTAACTAATAATCCCATCGAGCAAATCGATATGGATCCTAAGTATATCAAATACCCCGATAACTCTGCCACTTTTACCGTCAACGGCAAATCCACCACCTTCGACAATGTTGAAATTAAAGGCCGTGGCAATTCCAGCTGGGCACAATCCAAAAAATCCTACCAACTAAAATTCGCCGACAAAATTAACCCATTTGGTGATGAAACATCCAAAAAATGGCTTCTCCTCGCCAATTACGTTGACCCTTCTTACCTCCGCGACGATATTGCTTTTTACCTAGAAGAACTTTTTGGTGAACCCTACAAGCCAAACACTTATTTTACTGAACTATCTTTTGATGAATACTACCATGGGTTATATTATATGGTTAATAAAGTCGAGCTCAGTCAAACCAGTATAGATTTAAAAAATCCTTCTGCCCTACTTGTAGAATTAGATAATTTTTACGGCGAAAATTGTCAATACAGTCGCAATAAAGATTGTTTTATCGTAAAAGACGCCATAAACGAAGATTCCGCTTCAGAATTACTAACGTCATTCGTAAACACCATCGATGAGCTCACTATCGCCATCGACCTTCAAGACTATACAAAAATTTCCAAATTAATCGACGTTGATTCGTTCGCCCGCTATTATTTGTTAAATGAATTCACCGTTAATCCAGACGCTTATAGCTCCAGTTTCTTTCTCTATCAAGACAACGAAAACGACCTTATTCATGCTGGACCTGGCTGGGATTTTGACTTCGCATTAGGCAATCGCAATTGGGACGCCCTAGAAATAGACTATGAAAAATTTCACTCGCCATACGAGTCAAACATTCTAAAACAATATGTTGATTCTGGTGGCAAAGACAGCAACAACATATCCCTTCTTGTCTACAATCTCATGAATATCCCCGAGTTTGAAGCAAGAGTTAAAAAAATCTATCAAGAGACCCTTTCAAATCACGGCCAAGAATTATTAGATTACATCAAAAATCAAGCTAATTATATCAAAAAAGCTGCGCTAAAAGATATCAATCGTTGGAAGTTCAAAACCAATTTCGACGAAGAAATTGACTATTTTGTCGATTGGGTCAGCAAACGCTACGACCATTTCGAAGAAACTTACGGACCAAATTCGCCTAGTCTAATAACTACCGATTTTGACCAAGATCAGAGCCAAAATTCGATTCCAAATCCAATCCCAGAATCTCCGCTGCCCTCGCAAGAATAGCCTTGTCCTCCTCAGAAGCATCCATCATTTTTACTTTAAACAAATTCACTGTTTCGACATGTCGATAATCCAATATCTCCAAAGACCTCGCCTCACCTGGCGTCTTTCTAAGTGCTCCCTTCTCCACCAAATTATCTATATGTTCCGCCACCGCCGAGACCGAGGAAAGTCCCAACCCCTCGCAAATTTCTCTATAAGATGGAGAGTTACCATTTTCCTCTGTAAAATCCTGTATAAAATCCAGAACTGCTAGTTGTTTTTTTGTAAGTTTTGAAGCATTCATGCTATAATTATACAATAATGACTGCAAACAAATCAATTGATGGGCTCTCTACTCGTGCAGCCAAAACCAGCAAAAAAATACCTAAAACCAGGTCTGTTTCTAGGCCTATTTCTGCTACCACCAAAAAACCTTCCAAAAAAACTGAAATCAGTCAAAAACCTAGGCTCACCAATGATGAGCTTACCGAAGAATTCACCAACGCTCCTACCACCAATATTTGGGATTCTATCAAATTCAAAGATGATGAAGACGCTACCGATTTTACAGAAACCGAAGAAATTACCGAAGTCGAAGAAGTTAAACCTTCAGTAAAAGCAAAAGAAATCCCTAAAAAACCTCACCAAAAAGCCAAAAAAGTCATGGATATCAAACCCGCTACAGAAGAAGATTCTACTCCAGACTTCTTAAAACCCGTCACTGCCTTTAATTTCGATGAAGACGAAGGTCTCATAGAAAGCGACAAAACCGTTGCCGAAATCAGAAATATTTCAGAAGAAACTAGAGAGGAAGCAGAAGAAAAAACACAAGAAATGATTGATCAAACCGCCAAATCCAAAAAACATCATAAAGTCAAAAAACCTATCAGTAAAAAACGCAAAATCATCACCATTACCGCACTTGTTATTGTTTTATTATTGATTGGCGGTGTCGTGTGGGCAGTCTTTTGGGGCAACGATATTATCGCCAAAATCACTGGTGGCCGTGGCAATATTTTCAACCTTCTCACTTTTACCGAAGAAACTTATGATCCTTTAAAAACCGATGCCAACGGTCGCACCAATATATTAGCTTTCGGTACCGGTGGCTACGACATGAGCGGTGAAGAAGGTGGTGGGGTCCACGATGGCGCTCAACTCACTGATTCCATCATGTTGATTAGTTTCGACCAAGAGACCGGCGATGTTGCCATGATTAGTCTCCCACGCGATCTGAAAGGCCCAGCCACTTGTACTGCCACTGGCAAAATCAACGAAGTTTATTGGTGTAATGGTGGCGGTGGCAATGCTTCTATTGCCGAAGAAGAAAAAGCCGCTACTGCTCTCATGGACGCAGTCGGTTCCATTCTTGGCGTAGATATTCAATATTTCGCTCATCTCAACTGGGGCTCGCTTGCTTCTATTGTTGATATTTTAGGCGGTATCACAGTAACCCTAGACGAAGATATTGCTGACTATTATTACACTGAAGCCGTTTACGAAGCCGGCAAACCTTACAATATCAATGGTGCCGAAGCCGTCGGTCTTGCCCGCGCTCGTCATGGTACCTCTGGTGGCGACTTCTCACGCGGCGCCTCCCAACAAAAGATTATCATCGGTATCAAAGACAAAATTCTCGAAAAAAAGCTTTCCCTTGGTGAAATCTTAGGTCTCGTCAACACCCTTGGCGACAATCTTCGTACCAATTTCTCCGTTTCAGAATTAAAAACCATTGCTCATATGCCAGAAGTCTTAGACTTCGATGTTATGCGACAAATCTCTCTCTACCCAGATTACATGACCACTGGTAATCTCAACGGCATCTCTTATGTTTTACCAAAAGCTGGCGCTGGTAACTATAGTACTATCAAAGCTTTCGTCTCCAAACAACTCTCATCCGATCCTCGTGAATACGAAGAACCTACCATCGCCATCTACAATGCTTCCGACACCGCCGGTCTAGCCGCTAGCGAAAAGTCCAAACTAGAATCTAAAGGTTATACCATCACACTCGTAGACAACGCCCCAGCCGGCGAATACAAAGAAGGCATTACTATCTATTCAATTAATCCTGAAAAAGCTGGCACCAAAAAGCTCTTAGAAGAAGACTACAGTACTACTACTTCACCAAAAGAGGAACTGCCAACCACCATCACCCCCAACTACGACTTCATCATTATCCTGAATGATTAATAGATAACAAAATAGGTGATTTGAGAAGACTCTGACTCATCACGTCTCCGAAAATCACCTATTTTGTTATATTTTACTAATTATGAGTTTTCGCTCTCGCCCCTCCCCCTCCGAGTGCGTCTCAATATCCGAATAATCCTGTGCCAATTTATGCACCACCCTACGGTCTGCTGCGTTAAGATCAATCGTCATCGGTTCACCAGTCTCACGCACTCTCGCAATCCACCCCTGCGCCTTCGCCGCGATTCTATCTTCTCGTTGTTTCTTATAATTAGCTATATCAATATTTACTCTAGTTAGTTCTGCATTTTTATTTACCAACGCCATCATCACCACATGTTGAAGCGCTCTCAAATTATCCGCATTACGTCCAATCAAAAGCGAATTAAGAGACGTAGATGGCACCGAAAGCTGTATCACATCATCTTCCGATGTCGCATACACCGCCACATTTATCCCAAAAAAACTCAATAGGTCTTCCAGATATCTACTAGCAAACCTAATCGATTCTTCTTTATTCATAATTTATCTCCTTTTCTTTTTATTATCCTTCGCGGAGATACGAGTAATTTTTGTCCCTGTTTTTTTGTTTTCTACCACTTCTGCTTCCTTAATTTTAGCCCCCTTTGCTATCCGTGACCCATTCTCAGATTTCTTTAATTCTTTCAAAATCGCCTTATCTGTATTATCATCCATTTCATCCCGTACTTTACTAAAAATCAACTTCTGTTGCAAAATCGTAAAGATATTAGAAAGGAAGTAATAAAACGCCAATGCACCATGCAGATTAAACATAATAATAAACATCATAATTGGCATCATCTTAGACATCTGTCCAGTCGCAAGCCCTGAAATATCACTATCATCCACATCCTTACCGCTTTTGGCTTCATTCAAAATCTCACGGAATTTCTTTTTCTTTTCACTCTTACCAGACGACGATTGTTG
Organism: uncultured Candidatus Saccharibacteria bacterium; assembly: GCA_964406725.1. GTDB lineage: Bacteria > Patescibacteriota > Saccharimonadia > Saccharimonadales > Saccharimonadaceae > Nanosyncoccus. The sequence continues at coordinate 39,024 of CAYOSV010000001.1, forward strand.
TTTTGTTACAAAATACTGCGCCAAAGCCGCCGCAATCGATATCACCAGCATAAACACCGCGCTCCAAGAAAATCTAGCCGGATTTATCACATCACTAGCCTTAGCCGTCAAATCAATCACTCCAAACAACTTTGGATCAAAATCATATTTACGTTTTTCTTCTACAGGGATATCATTATTTGAAAGGTCTTCCAAATACGCCTTTTGTTTTTCCTCTAGTGTCGCAATTTCTGATCCCTCATAGACTACGATATCGTACGCCCGATTCATTAAATTATCTTGAGGCATCGGCGTTGCAATCACCCTAATCGCCGAAAACACCGCAATAAAAATCGGTAGCTGTATAAGAAGCACCAAAATAGACGCAAACGGCTTCACATTATAGCGTTTATAAAGATCCATAGTCTGAAGAGACTCTAGCTGCTTATTACCGTTACAATTTTTCCGAATCTTCGTTAGTTCCGGCTGAATCTTCTGCATCAACCTAGTCTGTACCAACTGTTTCTTAGATAGTGGCCACATACAAAGCTTCACCAAAATAGCCAAAATAATAATCGCCAGACCAAAATCATGCACCCAGTTAAAAATCATAAACTGAATATTAACAATCGGCTGAACCACCAAAAAATCCAGCAAAGCAAACGGACCAAAATAGCCTCTAATATTCCCCATAATTATTGAGCCCACAACAAAAGCAATTGCCAGTACCCCAATCACACACCTTTTTACTACTTTACTATTCATTGCCATATATTATATCACACTTTACCCTCATTCACCAGTTCACCCAACAATTTCACCAGTTCCGAATATGGCATCTTTAATAATTCATCAGAATATACCACAAAAATATAATCTCGCTTCTTAGGTACAAATTTAAAATTCTGCCTAATAGCTTCATACACCCGTCGCCGAATCCGGTTTCGCTTCACCGCAGTCTTAGTTACTTTCTTTGATACCACCACTGCCACCCTCGTAAACCCTCTAGTATTATCGCAAAAAACCAAAGACATCCGAGACTTTCTCACTGTCTTTCCATGCTGATAAACATATTTCACCCCACCCCGCGAGTGAAACCGATATTTCTTCGCTAGCATTATATATATTATACTATACCGCTAATTTTGCACGACCCTTGATACGCCGTCTTTTCAAAACCTTGCGACCGTTCACCGACGCATTCCTCTTCATAAATCCATGCTCTTGCTTGCGCTGTCTCTTATGTGGTTGATAAGTCCTCTTTGGCATAAAATATTTCCTTTTACTTTATTATTCTTCAAATACTTGTTATAGTATAGCATACTTTTCCACATTTTTCAAAGACTTTTCCACAACCAAAATAGGGGGTTGGCCAAAATGTGGAAATTTCCACCCCTGTACCAACTTTTACATATTACAAAACATTTTTCTCCTCCCTATTTTTCTGTGGAAAACTCTCCCAACCTTTGCTATAATATTTAAAAAGGAGGTCAACAATGTATAATGCGTGGGAAAACGCCCTAGCTGAGATTGAGCAAAAAATTTCTTCTAGTAATTTTTCTACCTGGTTTCAAGATACTTCCCTCATCTCTACCGACGATGGCTACATTATTATTGGTGTCAAAAATTCCTTCTTTGTCAAGCAACTCCGTTCCAAATTTCTCGACGTCATCAAAGAATCCCTCAAAAACACCGGCATCGAAGTAAAAGACATCGACTTCAAAATTGAGAATAAATCCAAATCCAAAGTTCACCCTCGCGAGGTCACCGGCACCCCCACTGCCATCAAAAGCAAACTTCCCTCAATCAATTCACTAAAATCCTCCAAAAACCAAAAAACCGGTCTCAATTCCAAATACACCATCGACAACTTCATCGTCGGCTCCAACAACGATCTCGCTCTTGCTGCAGCCAAAAGCATCATCAGTAGTCCCGGTACCAGCTACAATCCTTTCTTTCTTTACGGTGGCTCTGGCCTTGGCAAAACCCACCTCGTTCAAGCCATTGGCAACGAAATCCTAAAACAACATCCAGACTTCAAAATCCTCTACACGCCAATCTCCGATTTTTATGCTGATTTTGTCGATTCCGTCATGAAAGGCAAAGGCAAAGACTTCAACAATAAATTTCGTTCTCTTGACGTCCTCATCATCGACGATTTCCAGCTCATCGTCAACAAGGAAAAATCCCAAGAAGAATTCTTTAACATCTTCAATAACCTCCATCAACTAGACAAACAAATCATCGTAACTTCCGATCGTCTCCCCTCCGAAATCAAAACCGTCGACGAACGTATGGCCAACCGTCTCACCTGGGCTGGCGCATTTGACCTTCAACTCCCCAAATTTGAAGACAAATGCGCCATCTTAAGATCAAAAGCCGATCTCCTCGGTGCTGACATCGAAGATGAAGCTATCGAATATATCGCCGAAAACGTCAATACCAACATTCGCGACCTTGAGGGCGAATTAAACACCATTCTTCTCATGTCCGACGTCCGTGGTCTCACTCCCCTAGAGCTTATCAACAACGGCTCCGTCAATGTATCCCACCAAGCCAAATTTCGCCCCACTACCTCCAAACGTATTGTAGAAAAAGTTGCCAAATATTATAATCTCACCACCACCGAGCTCAAAAGCAAATCTCGTGTCGCCAACATCAAAAATGCCCGCCAAATCGCCATGTTTTTGCTTAAATCCGAACTATCCATGAGTACCCCCAAAATCGCCACCGAGGTTGGCGTCAAAGACCACAGTACCGTCATGCACGGTATCAAAAAAATTGAACAAGATCTCAAACTTAACTTCGTCTTAAGGGACCAAATCGCAGAGATCAAGGAGAAAATTTATGACTAACCTGTGGAAAACCCTTGCAAAACCTTGTGCAAAATCCTGGGTAAATTTTGTGTACATTTTTGTGGATTTTCCAACCAACACCAATACCAGCCACTTTTCCACTACGCTTTCTCCACGTTTCCACCACCCATTTCACCCACTTTTTAACAATTTCTCCTCCCCTGTTCCAATCAAGACTTTTCCACTTTTTCACAGCACCTATTACTACTACAACGATTTATTAAATAATAATTATAATAATAGAAAGGAATTAAGAAATGGAAATTGAAGCCACTGCCGAAAAACTATCAAAAGCCCTAAATAATGTTAGTCGTATTGCCACTTCCAAAGTCGCCTTACCCGTCTTAAATAACGTTCTTATCAAAGTTAAAGATAAACAAGTATCGTTAGTTACCACTAACCTAGATATGGCCATTATCGACTTTCTCCCTGTTTCAAATTCCAAAGACGGAGTTATCACTGTTCCTGCCAAACTCCTTGCCGAATTCATATCTAATCTCCCCAAAAACGAAACGGTCAAAATCACCTCAAACGGTACCAAAATTACCGTCGCTGCCGGTAAATACTCTTCTACCATCAATGGTTCCCCCGCAGACGACTTTCCTGAGTTACCAGAGATTGACGAAAAATCCGCCGTCATCTTCAAAATCGGTACTGAAGAATTTAAAAACGGCATCGGTCAGGTAATCATTGCTAGTTCCAACGATTTTAATCGCCCCGCCCTTACCGGTGTTCATTTTTATACCTCAGACAAATCTTTATTCGTAGTCGCCACCGATGGTTATCGATTAGCCAAGAAAAAACTTGTCAAAAACGTCCAAAGTGAAATCAAAATCACCATCCCAGCTAATTCTCTTCAGGAGGTCTTAAGATCTATTGCCGACGATGCTGAGGAAATCGAAATCTCCTTTAATGACGACCTAATCCGTTTCCGTCTCGGTGAACTTGAGATCATCTCCAAAATTATTGATGCTGAATATCCCAACCCAGAGGATTTCTTACCAAAGACCTCCGAAATCAATCTTACTGTAGATAGAAGTGATTTAATCAGAGTGGTCAAGCTTGCTAGTCTCTTTGCTCGCCATACCACCAACGATGTAATTACCTGTGAAGTGAAATCCCCTGATACTTTCTCAGTTCACTCTATTGCTAATGAGTATGGTGAAAACGACTCCTCTATTAGCACCAAAACCGACCAAGACGGCAAAATCTCCGTCACTTCGCGCTACTTACTAGACGCTCTTAATGTGGTCTCTACTCCCAAAATCTCCATTAGTTTTAACGATAAATCCAAGAATCTCAGTGTTATAGAATCCGCCCTCGTCCTAAAAGAGTCAAATTCTGAAGATTATATCCACATCCTAATGCCTGTAGACGACAACTAAAATGCTGATAAAAACAATCTCTCTCAAAAACTTTCGTAACCACACCGACTACTTCCTCAATTGTAACCCCACTACTACTTTAATACTGGGTGAAAACGGCTGTGGTAAAACTTCTGTACTCGAGGCTATTTATATCCTCACTCAGGGCAAAAGTTTTCGCGCTACCGACCCAGATATTATTAAAAGAGCAACCGAATTTTATCGCATTGAACTCGAGTTTGATACCGGTGTCAAGATTACCGCTATTTATGACAATACCCAAAAAACCTTCCAGATATTAGACAAAAAAACCAAGCGTTTGTCCCCCAAGTATAAATACCCAGTAATTCTATTTTTACCAAGCGATTTGAATTTAGTCAGTGGTTCCCCTTCCCGTCGGCGAGATTATTTTGATCGTTTTTTTTCTGTCCTAGATCCAACTTATGCTACCGCCCTAAGTAAATATGAAAAAGCCCTCTCCCAAAGAAATAAACTCTTAAAGACCGAATTTATCAAAAAAGACGCCTTGTTTCCCTGGAATACTCTGCTAGCTAAAAACGGTTTAATCTTAAGTGGTCTCCGCCGTAAGTTTATAAATGAAATCAACCAATCTCTTACTACTACCTATCGTTCCATCGCCGAAAACGACGATGAAATAGAAATCAAATATACTACCGACTGTGACCAAATCGACGAAACCGCCTTTCTGGGATTATTAGAACAAAATTTTGAAAAAGATCGTCTCTTGGGTCACACCTCTATCGGTATTCAGCGCGACAACTACGAGTTTATTTTTAATCAAAAACCCGCCGACGGTTCCGCTTCTCGCGGTGAAACTCGTTCAATTATTCTTGCTCTCAAGTTTATTGAAGCCCGCCTCGTCGCTAAAAAACTAAATCAAAACCCCATTATTCTGCTTGATGATGTCTTCTCGGAATTAGATAACAAGAGAAGAAGTTGTCTAATCAATAATTTCAAAAATCACCAGGTCATCATCACAAGTGTAGAAAAATTCACCATCGAATAAAAGACTATTTCTGAGCAACTTCATTATAATAATCATTTAGAAATGCTACTACTGGATTTTCAGTCCCCTCAAAATATTTTAGGCTGGTGTAAGCGGTTTCATCTCCATCGTATTGACGAAGAGCGTCCGCCGCTCGTGCAAGCGATACGTACCTCTGGGCATATTTGTATTTCTCCCAGTCGGCATTACCCGAAGAATTTACAAAATTTTTACCGCTAGCGATAGCTTTTTCCTCTTCGGATGCTCCCAAGAAATTCTCTATCATTCCGATAATATCTGACACAAACGGTATGCTAGAAGCACCAGATTTTAACGATTCCAAAATCCCCCCATCTATTACCCCCACCGGTGTAATTCTCTCATCATTGTACTTAATAAAATCCGCCAGTACCGAATCCTGATTTATCGTCCGCTTTCCATTTTCATCAAGCGTAGTGTTTTCTTCCACAAAAGCCTTAAATTTAGCATCATTAAAAGTATCATCAAGCGTAGAGGTATCAAAAGTCGCAATTTCAGAGCATCCTACCGTCCCCACCGCTCCCACCAATCCTAGGGTCTCGCAATTTCCGTAATTATTGAGGTAATCTTCAGATTTGTCATCTGCATGTACCACTCCACCAAGACTTTTACTAAGTACCGTCATTACATTGCTAGTGGCAAGTTTATGAATAATAGAACCTAGAAAAGTGTTTTTAGAAGCAATATCAAACGGACTACGACTGTTTCTGTCTACCTCTGCATCAAGTGCCAGGATATCGGAATTTAATCGCGCATAATTCTCGTTTGCTTTTTTGTCTCCTGGGGTTGCTCCACTTGCCTTGGCCAGTTCCTTTCCTACGTTTACCGCCCCTTCCACTAGAAGCTCTCCACTATAAATTCCTCCAATATCTTCAAAACTATTCTCCATCATCGAGCTGTTAATTGTCGGCTCCACGCTAGACAGTACCCCGTCGTCCGCACTTTCGCCAAGAAACGGCAAAAACCTCCCTATCATCCCCTTAATCTTGGTAGAAATCGAAGCCACCGTTCCCTCCTTCACTTCTTTCCCTAATCCATTTATCCCTACTCTATTTTCTACTGTTTTAAGTACCCGATCAGACGCATAATTGGTTACTTTGCTTCCATCTACTTTACTTCCAGCCAGAATCGCATAGAGGCTCGGTGATTCTAGTGCACTTCCTTTGGTTTTGATTACCTCACCAGTTTTTACATCTACTACCTCAGACTCCTGTTCATTGTACAAAAAATTCATCGCCTCGTTAATCTTAGAGGTATTCCCCTGTCCGGCCTTCATCTTGCTAATATTTTCCATTAAAGCCATAAAGAAAATACTAGATTTCTGTTCCTTAGACGTAATATCAGCCACGTTGAGTGCGTCAGTCGCATTCAAAGTAGCCGTAAAAGCGTTTTCTGCCTGGTTGGTTTTAGCCACTTTTTTGATAAAATCTTTTATATCATCACTGCTTGAGCTGGCTTTTTCATCCACGGTATCATACTCAGTGTATTTATTTCCTTCCTCGTCTTCTCTCTCAAAAAGCCCCACATTACTTACCGTTACATTACTTCCCTCCCCGACCAGTTTACTCATTACATTATCAAATTCCGAAGTTGCCGTGTAGTTATTCCTAGACGTCCCGATTTTCTTAAAAACTTTCTCTGCCGATTCGTCATAATAATACGCCGCCCGATTGTACGTAGCATTATTAAAAGCCTCATAAAAACTCGCATCACTATGAACTTTGTCAATAAAATTAGCAGCAGAGATATTTTCACCTCTATAATTTAATGATTTCCCTTCCACCTTAATTCCATTCGCTTCTAATCTCTCTCTGGTGTTTTTGGGTATATCGCCACTTTCCAAGGCTTGATTAAAAACCAAAAATTTGCTTTCCACCGCATCGGCATATTGTACATCGGTAGCCTCAATCAATCTATCCAAAATCGCTGCCGGCACCAAATTCCCAAACGAAAACATTACCGCAAGTACAATAATCATCAAAGTAATCATTCCAATCACTCCAAAAGAACCAATCTTTTTGGATTTAGAAGACCCCTGAAATTTTCCCGCTACACGAGAAATAAACTGTGTATCACTTCCAGTACTAATAGTTGCTGACCTTTCGCTAGCCTGGAGTATTTCTTCGGCTGACATATCTATATTATACAATATATGGTATAATATGGCTAGTGATAAGAGTAGAAAAATTCATTCCAGGCGGTCAAGCTCTCGGTACGGACGAGAATGGTAAAAAAATCTTTTTTTGGAACGTTCTCCCTGGTGAGGTGGTGGCAGACTTTAAAATTACCAAAAACAAATCTTCCTACGCCGAAGCTATTGCCACTAAAATCAAAAACCTCTCATCTCATCGTACCGAGCCAAAAGATGAATGTTTCCTCTCTACCTCCCCCTGGCAAATTTTAGACTATAATTATGAACTAAAGCAAAAACCTCTCCTCGTTCAGGAAATTTTCCGTGAGCATGGTGTCTATATCGAAATACCAGAAATTATCACCGATGACAAAGATTATTTCTATCGCAACAAAATGGAATATGCCCTTTATTACGACAAAGAGAAGCAGCGGATCTTCCCCGCCTTCCATGCGCGCGGTTCGCATAGCAAAATCCCGATTAAATCTTCTTCCCTAGAGCGCCCCGAAATTTTCAAGAAAGCCTGCGAGATTATTGATGATTTAAATGCTCGCGGCGAGGAAGCCCGCAAATACCAATCTCTACTTTTAAGATGCGATCAAAACGGCAAAGTCTCCGGCGGATTATACGAAAATCATCAGCCACACCCAATCTTCCCTCAGCTCACCGACAAAATACTCGGCCAGGAATATTCTTATTCCCCCAACAGCTTTTTCCAAATCAATCTTCCGGTCTACGAAATAGCCCTACAAGAAATTAAAAAATTCATCACTACAGATGTAATCTTAGATCTCTACGCCGGCGTCGGTACTATTGGTTTGTCCGTCGCGATAGACAAAAACCTTACTCTGGTTGAAATTAACGAATCTGCTTTTAGTGAACTCTGTAAGAATATTACCATTGAGGACAGTACGGAGCGCGGCAGCGCGAGTATCAGCGCCGGCCGCCCGTGGCGACGGGCCGGCCGGACGCGGGTCCGAAATGGTAATATTCTTATAGAATTAGCTAAATCCGAAGATATTTTAGATCATATCAGAAACAATCAGACCGTTATTGTTGATCCTCCTCGCGCCGGCTGCGACCGCAAACTAATTGACCTTCTCCTAGAAGTAACGCCAGTAAAAATCATCTATCTCTCCTGCAACCCCGCCACTCAGGCCCGCGACGTCAAACTTTTACTAGAAAAATATCAGATAGAGAAAGTAAAAACCTTCAATTTCTTCCCCCACACTCCCCATATTGAGAACCTAGTAATCTTGGAGCGAAAAAATGGATAATCCGTCAAAAAAACGTACACTTTGGTTTACTATTGTCAATGCGTTTCTCTTTCTTAGTACTATTATAGTTTGTTATATCACCTTATGTTTTGGTACTGTGGCCGGACAAGTAGATACCGGCACTGTCTATGGTTGGATGTATATTATTACTTTCACCGTACAGAGTAATATTTTATTAGGTATAATTGCTTTGATTAATTTGATTTTTGGTATCAGAAATCTTAGACTGGGGAAGCCTATCCCTCGCGCCGCCTTAGTTTGGTATCTTGTAGCTTCCTCTGCGGCGATGCTGACCGCTCTTACGGTAATTTTCTTTCTTGCCCCCATGCGTGCTATTAATGGTCGCAATTATTTTGATATGCTTCTTGGCCCCATGTTTTTCTTTCATTTTTTCAACCCATTTCTTTCCGCCGCCGCTTTTATCTGTCTCACCCCCAAAATCAAATTCGCTCGCTCAGACTGTTTCTGGGCACTCATTCCCCCAATAGCTTATGCTGTTCTCTATATACTCAATGTGATAATTCTTGAGACCTGGCCTGATTTTTATAATTTTACCTTTGGTGGTCATCATTGGACAATCTTACCAGTATTTATCGTTATTTCTACCATTACTTTTTCTATTGCTGCCCTCCTCGTTTATCTTCACAACCATCGCAAAATATGATATGATAATCTTACACGGAAAGGTGGCCGAGTGGTTTAAGGCGCACGCTTGGAAAGCGTGTGTAGGGGCAACTCTACCGCAGGTTCGAATCCTGTCCTTTCCGCCATTTTTTATCATTGAATTTTCCCACTCATTTGCTATAATAATTTTAAGTAACTACAAAAACCAAAAGGAGGTGAGAGCAAAAGGTCGATATGGATAATGTTGTCATTAAATTATCTAATATTACCAAACGCTATGGCTATGGCGATACTGCCTCCTATGCTCTAAGAGATTTTGACCTAGAAGTCAAACGTGGCGAATTTATTATGATCATGGGTCCATCCGGTTGTGGTAAAACCACTTTGCTTAATATTATTGGACTCTTAGATCGTGCCACCGATGGAGAATATGCTTTGAACGGCGAGGATGTGTCATCTATTTCTGCTGCTCGTCAGGCCCGCCTTCGTGCTCGCAAAATCGGCTTTGTTTTTCAAAATTTCAATCTAATCGAAAACCTCACCGTGATAGACAATGTTGCTCTTCCCTTAGTCTATATCAACCGCCCTCGCACCGTCAGATTAAAAGCCGCCGCTGCTGCGCTCAAACGGTTTCACTTGAGCGAACGCGAATACTACCACCCTAGTCAACTTTCCGGCGGTCAGCAACAGCGTGTAGCCATCGCTCGTGCCATCGTATCTGATCCAGAAATCATCTTGGCCGATGAGCCTACCGGTAATCTCGATTCCCGTTCTTCTAATATCGTAATGGAAGAACTTAAAGCTATTCACGAAGAAGGTAATACTATCATCATGGTCACACACAACCCTTCTCTTACATCCTATGCTACCAGAGTAATCAATATGCTAGATGGTCAAATCGATACAGACGTCAAGACCGTAGCAGATCACAATCTACCTCAGCCAATTCACGTTCGCACCAAAAAACATCACGGTCGCACCAAAGAGTTTGAAGTGGAGGAAAGATTTTAATGTCACTCATGCTCCGCAATCATATCAAACTTGCTCGTGCTTCTATTAAGCAAAACCGCAATCGTTCATTCTTGACTTGTCTCGGCATCGCCATCGGTATTGCCAGCATCGTTTTGATACTCAGCCTTACAGGTAGTATTTCTAGTCTAATCAATCACGAAGTTTCCGGCATCGGTTCGGACTTAGTAGTTGTGCGACCTAGCCGTAGCAAAGATTCTGTGACCAGTATAGTAGAAGAGCTGACTTCCGCCACCTCTTTTGAAAGAAGTAGCTTGTCCATGGTGGATGTGGCCGCTATTAGCGAAGTCGAAGGCGTTACCGCGGTCGCCCCTATCGCCGTTTCTACCAATACCCTCATGAACGAAGAAAACACTATTCCCTCTGCCACCATTGTCGGCACCTCTCCCGATTTTGTCACCATTGAGCCACTCCCTCTCAAATACGGAGTCTTTCTTAATAGCAAAAACAGCAGCAACGCTGTAGTGGTTGGTCATAATCTTGCCCTCAAGCTCTACAAAACTAGTAACCCCGTTGGCCGTACTCTTAGTTTTTATGGTCAAAGGTTTATCGTAGTAGGTGTATTAGATGAACTAGATAATACCGTGAATTTTGACAACGTCAATTTCAACGAAGCCTTGTTCATGGATATTAGCACCATGGAAGAAGTTATGGGCTATGTCCAAATTCAGCAAATCAATATTAAGGCCCTAAACACAAGCCTCTTGGAGCCTATTTCTGCTAATATCTCCACCACTCTTAAGGATAATCGCTACGGCGATACTAATTATTCAGTGGCCTATGGTGACTCCATTACCCATCCCGCTAGCAATCTCTTGATTATTATTTCTAGTATGCTAGCTTTAGTCAGCGGCGTCTCCTTAATTGTAGGCGGTATTGGTGTTATGAACATTATGCTTGTCTCCGTATCCGAGCGTACCCACGAAATCGGCATCAGAAAAGCCGTCGGTGCTTCTGGCTATAATATATTAATTCAATTTATCTTTGAATCCCTAATCTTGGCCATTTTCGGCAGCATCATGGGCCTTCTTTTAGGGTATCTCCTAGCCTTCCTCGTGTCTCTTGTCACTCCGTTTAGTCCATACTTTAGCTGGGAAATCGTCGTCGTTACTATCCTGACCGCCATCGTGGTTGGTATAGCATTCGGCACGTACCCAGCCTTAAAAGCCGCCCGCAAAAAACCAATTGATTCTCTAAGGTATTACCGATGAGTTTTAAGAGCAAGTTGGAAAAGCTCCCTTTCTACAACGACGCCGTCCTTCCCTACCATTATATCCAGTCCGTTGTAGCTGGCGCCAAATATCATCATCCCGCCAAAAACCTCCGCGTCATCGGCGTCACCGGTACTAATGGCAAGACCACTACTTGTTTTATGATTTGGCATATGTTAAATTCCGCCGGTTTGAAAACCGGTCTCATGACCACTGTAGCCTGGGGCATAGACGATTTGGAGCCTGAGCTAGGCCACATGACTACTGTTGACGCTTTTACCCTGAATAGTCGCATTAAAAAAATCAAAGATGCTGGCGCCGAGTTTCTGGTGTTAGAAGTTACCTCGCACGCCCTGGCGGAATTTAGAACTCTAAATATACCTTTTGAAATCGCTATTTTTACTAATCTCACTCACGACCACTTAGATTATCACAAAACCTTCGCCAAATATCGTGCCGCCAAAGGCAAGTTGTTCAAAAAAGCCAAGTTTAGTATTCTAAATGCCGACGACCCATCCTATACATACTACCAAAACCTCTCGAGAGAATATATCACATATGGCATAAAAAACGGCCAAAATCAGGCCAAAAACATAAAACTCGGCGTAAACGGGGTAAAATATTCACTCGGTGATATGAATATCGAGACTAAAATCCCCGGTGAGTTTAATGTCTACAATTCTATGGCTGCCGCCCTCGCCGGCCAAAAAATCGGTCTCACAATCAGACAGATCGAAAACGGCATCAAAACCCTAGATTCTGTAGAGGGCCGCATGAATATTATCGACGAAGGCCAACCTTTTACCGTGATTGTGGATTACGCCCACGCCCCAGACGCTCTAGAAAAAGTTTTTGAATCAGTAAAAGATCACCAAGGCAAAATCATCTCTGTCCACGGTGGCGCCGGTCGGCGCGACCCTTCTACTCGTCCTATTAGGGGTGCTATCTTGGCCAAATATTCAGACATTGTCATTATTACCGAAGACGACTCTCGCGATGAAGACCCCGAGGCTATCGCCGCCGGCTTTATTAAGGGCGCCGAGAAAGCCGGCAAAACCCTTGGAAAAGATCTAATCAAGGAATTAGACAGAAAAAAGGCTATTGAGCTCGCCGTCAAAAAAGCTAAGCCCGGTGACCTCGTCCTTATCCTCGGCAAAGGTCACGAAAAAACCATCCTCCGTGCCGACGGCCCCCACGAATTTGAAGATATCAAAGTAGTAAAATCTATCCTTCGTAGTTAGCAATCCCGTCGATAATCTTATCTAGGTTTATCCCAAGCGCTGTACCAATCGCCACCGCACACGCCATGTAAGAAATCGTGGTTTCTCCCGATATAAACGACGCCACTGTTACAATCTCTGAATTAATCGAAAGCGTCGCTTCCGTTCCCTTGTTGTAAAGTTTAGAATTGAGTATTTTGACACTGGTTGCACTCATCCCAAAATCCAACGTTTCTTTGGTTCCCTTAAAATCTCTAAAGGAATCGTAATTCAAATCATCGTGATTTAGTACTAGAATTTCCGGCTTCATATCAAATAAAGTCTTCTCGTTATCAATGTATTCATCTGGCGTCATGTCTTTCAGACCCGCCGTTACAAAATTCGTCATGGCGGCTACATTGATTGGTAACCCATAAAACACGTTGTCGCGTAGCCCTTCGGCCGGCACCGTTACTATGACGTAATTTGCCCCAGCCTTCCACGCATCAGAAAGAAATTTGTGCAAAACCCCCATCTTAAACGGTTGGTCAGAAGCGAGTACTGCCACCTGTTCTCCCGTAGCTCTCAAGATTTCATGCACAAAATGCGCTACTACTGTCTTTCCTGTCGTCCCGGTAATCGCAATCAACTTCATATCTTTAGTCGGATTACCATAATAAGATCTCAAAAACTTCGCTTTTAGTTTTTGCGAACGAGCTTTCATCCCACCTTTTCCACCTTTTTTGTTTTGGCCCTCGGTTGATTTTTCTCGCTTCTTCATAGTTTTATTCTATCACCAAATTTCAAAAAAACAAAACATTACCAAGATATAAAAATGAAAAAAGGCCGAAGTTAGACTTCGGCCGTATCACCTATAGTTAAAGCTCTATTATCATCTGCCGAAATTCCTCTTTGGACTCTTTCAGCCATTCCTCGAGTTCCCCTACTGGTATCTCCTTCCAGGCACGGATTTTCTCCGCGAAAAAGTCACGACAGGCGTATTGATATTTACCACTTGTTTTGACCGCTTTTTCTCGCAGATCCTCCGGCAGCCACATTACTTCGTTATTTAGTCGCTGCATGATATAACGCTCCTGGATACCTTTGCCATAGCTGTCATTACCGTAACTACTCCACAACCCCCATAGAGCTTCTTGTTCCCCTTCAGAAATTTCCGGATGTACCCTTGAGGCAAATACATCAAAGACCTTCCTAAAAACCGTGATTTGCTGCTCCTTGGATGCCTGTTTCATTACTCTAATAATAGTTGTAACTTTCGGCCACCGCTGTGGCGGCAGACTTCGCACCGCCTTTTGCACTTGCTCCGGTGTCGGATCGTAACCAAAACTAATCATATCTTCCCCCCTCTCTTGTCATGAAATAATGTACATATTAATATTACAGTCAGATTTACTGCTTCTAGCGCCGTCAAAAACGCCACGAAGAAAATAGTACACGCGGTATTTACCACACGTTCCAATACTAATGATATCATTGTTAATCACCCCCGTTCTCGTGTTAAAAAACTAACTATAAGCTCTATTCTCCATTATAGCACAAAATCTCAAATAAGTCAAATCAAACCCCACCCGCCTATCCTCCAGTAGCTGTAGAAGCTATAGACTGGAATAAGCTTATGGAGCCTGCACACACCGCACGTAGAACCCAAAGCGGCGGCCGTTGCGGCCGGTATATAGGCTACTACCATCGTAAACCAGGTAGTACCGTCTCGCACCACTATAGGCAGTAGAGCCCCACCAGCTCCCGTACGTAGCCTCATTGTACAGCGTACCATTGCTGTAATCCCCGCCCAGGACTGGGGAAAAGCTTGCGATGTTTCTTTGTCTGTCAATCTGAGTTTTATTAGGCAATGTCCATCCTTTAGGACAGATGCTTTCTGTGGCTTCTGTAGTATTGGTGGCCGGGTTGCTTGAACTAGTATTTTCATCAATGATCGTGCCTGCAGAAGCCAAAGTATAATTGTACCAGTTGCTCGGTAAGTCACCGAGTGCTTTAATAGTCCCACTGTGGATACAGCTATTTTCATAGGATGGGCCCCAGCCTTTTTCGGTAGTAGAATTATATGCCCCCCAGCATTCTTTCCCGCTAGTGCCGTAGGTGACGAGATTGGCAACTACACCATCGCCAGCGCTGGAACCATTAAAAACAAAGATACCTCTGATACTG
>CAYOSV010000002.1:0-51458 GCA_964406725.1 uncultured Candidatus Saccharibacteria bacterium
CGCGACAGATAAGTTTTCTGTGCCTGCGACCACTCCCCCGTACAAGAAATCAAGGTAATTGATTCTTTCCCCTTCATTGGCGACATCATCGCCGTCGCCATATAATCATTCGCTTCCGATAGCGGCACCGCCTTATTTTCTACTACCGAATATTGAAAAACCTGTCCATCACCTCGCTCTACTTTGATAATATCACCAGACCCAAGACTCGGAAGCGCCTTAAACACACCTTGCACATGCGGTCCACCATTATGACCATCCACGAGCAATGTACCGCCCTGTCCCGGTTTACCAGAAGCATCATACCACCCCACATCAAAAATATTATTCGGCGTAGTTAGCTCTCCTTCCGCATTTATCCCCATCGGTAACATCCTCGCATTGGTAATCCCTAATCTTTCTACTGAAAGATACCTCGGCCGATCTGGAGCTACCGTATATTCTGCTACTTCCTGCTCAGTTGGCGGTTCCTCCACCAAATCATCCCCCATATCCATCGCTACCGCCCGTTCGCTACCTTCTTTCCCCCCATAATAGTCTTTCTCAAAAAGAGCTACTTTTACCACAAACCCAATCATCAGGCCCGCCAAAATAAAGATTATCACCCATTTGGCTATCGCCCGCCCATTACCACCTATCCTAAGACTCATTTGTAAAATCGTCGTAAGTTATCATTAATGCTCTCGAATCCAACGACCTTAGATTCTCTAGTGCCACCGTCACTACAATTAGAAGCCCTGTACCCGAAATCGAAAGCCCAAGTGGCGCGCCAGTCGTCAGGATAAAGACATAATCCGTCGCAAACGGTAGCATCGCAATCACTCCAAGCGCCAAAGCCCCAAAGAGATCTAATCTCTTTACTACCTTGCTAAGATATTCCGCAGTTTTAGCTCCTGGCCTCACTCCTTCGATAAATCCACCTTGTTTTTGCAAATTATCCGCAATCTCCTTCGTATTAAAGATAATCGAAGTGTAGAAATAGGTAAACGCAAACACCAAAAGGAAGTACATAATCGGATACACAAACCACTGCCCCGTAATCCCGTCCGGATATTGAGTCGCAAAATTTGACGCCGAAGGAGCCGAAAATACCGTCGTAAGCCACATCCCCACTTCATTCCCACTATCAAACGACATGATCACCTGCCCTACAAGTGCTGGCAAGGATAAAAACGCCGTCGCAAAAATCACCGGTACTACTCCAGCCGCAATCAATTTGATCGGCAAAATCGATTTAATCCCCCCATAAGACGAATTTCCGTGTACCCTCTTAGCATAATTAATCGTAATAATCCGCTGAGCCTCATTTAGCTTCACCAAGAAATAAATTACAATTATCATCGCCACCGAAAATCCTAATATTATCCAAAATACCGTCGGATTTACTGGAATCTCTAATCCACCAAACAGCTGCAAGGTACCCTCAGAAGTGTCAAAGAGCGCATTGCCTAGTTGCGCCATCGTATTAGGAAGCTGCGAGATAATCGAGGCAAAAATCAAAGTTGAAATACCATTGCCAATACCCTGCTCGGTAATCAATTCGCCCAGCCACATCAGAATCACCGAACCAGCCGTCATAGCTGTAACTGACAAAATCCAGTCTCCTGCTGTCGGCACAAATTCCGTTGAGACATTTGCCGAAACTGTAGATTGGTACAGAATGAATATATAAGCAACCGACTGAATAATCGCCAGTGGCACTGTAAGCATCCTCGTCCACTGATTAATCTTGCGTCTGCCTGTCTCGCCATCATTAGAAAGTTCCTCAAGCCGCGGAACGGCCTTAGACAGAAGTTGCATCACGATCGAACCTGTAATATACGGTGAAAGACCGACCAAAATAATACTAAACGAAGCTAGCCCACCGCCCGAAATCAAATTCAGAAAGTTCGAAAAATCCGACTTTTCCAAAAGATTAGTTACCGCTTCCTTAAAGGTAGAAGCATCGCCCATCGGTACTGGAATCTGCGCCAAGAGTCTATACGCAATAATAATCCCAAAAATTATCAGGATTCTCCTTAGCATATCTTTGTTCTTGAACGATTTGAAAATAGTCGAAAAATGCATAAAACCTCTATAACTACTACCACCTATAATAGCACAGAAAAACTATTTAGGAAACCCCCTTTAATGCTTTTTAGATATCACTTTTTGATAAATTCCCAAAAACTTATCTAACGTACTAGAAAAATCATGTTCCATCGCAATTTTTAGCGATTTTTCACTCATCAAAGCTCGCCTCTTATCATCAACCAGAATATCCGTCATCGCTCTTGCCATACCCTGTTTATCACCCGGCTCTAGTAAATATCCATTCTCTCCATTTTTGCAAACTTCCGCCACCGCCCCAGCGTTTACCGCAATCAGAGGAAGCCCCGCAGCCGCCGCCTCAATCAAAACTATCCCCTGTGTCTCAATCTCACTTGCCGTCACGAATACATCACCCAGCTTATAAATCTCATAAAGATCCGGCGGCATCACTCTACCCAAAAACTTCACCGAATCAGAAATTCCAAGCTTCAAGGCCAAAGCTTCTAGACGATTTTTATCCACTCCATCTCCCACCACGACTAGCAATGTCTTTGACAGTTTGTCAAGTTTATGATTATTCAAAAAGTCTGAAAAAGCCTCTAGAACCACCCCAATCTTTTTCTCAGGGTCCACTCTACCCACATACAATAAAATCGGCAGGTCCCTCGGAATATTGTATTTATCATATATATAAGCTTTCGCCTCTCCAGGCTTAAACGCCGAAAGATCCACTCCATTACTCACCGCTTCCACCGGCACTCCCAAATCCCTATCCCCAAGCAAATGATCGATCGAAAGCTGGGTTGGCATCGTCACATAGTCACTTTCTTTCTGTCTTTTTCGAAAATAAGCTGACAACGCATTATTTATCGGTTTTCTAACTACCCCAGGCACATGTAATGGCTCCGTCAAAACTTCGGGCTGGTTATGCTCCGTCATTACTACCGGAATATGATGTTTTTTAGCATAACCGACCACTGCCACTCCAATCGGATCCGACCCCTGCACGTGCACTACATCTGGCTTAAATTTATCAAGCGCTCTCTTAATTTGACCCGCTGGAAAAATCGAAGCTTTAAGTCCATCTTTATAAAAAAACTTCTTTTTTTCTGGCACCTCGTGGATTTGGTCTGGATAGACTTTTATATCTTTAGACTTCAGATACATCACCGTTACTCCATCCACAACCTCTACATGGTATTTCTTATTCTGACTAGGAGTAATCACCATCACCTCATACCCCCGTTTGGCCAAGCCTACCGCTAAATTATAAGAAAACACCGCTACCCCATTTATCATCGGATAATAGACTGATGTAGCGATTACAATTCGCATTTCTTACCCTACAAAGACTTCGCCTTGTCCATTTGCGGATCACACATTTTATTAATATCTTCAGAACTTAGCTCAACTTCCACGTCTGGTTTTACACCTGTATTGTTAATTGAATTATTTTTTGGCGACATCCATTCCGCTACAGTTACTTTTAGCATTCCGCCGTTTGAAAGATCATACATCTTTTGCACTACGCCCTTACCATAAGTAGTAGTACCCACAATCTTAGCCTTATCATACTCCTTCAAAGCCGCCGCCACAATCTCCGAAGCCGAGGCCGTCGAGCCATTTACTAGTACCACTGTTTTCATATCCTTTAATATCGCCCGACCAGAAGAAGTAGTCACCTTCTCATCGTCAAAATGCGCCGCCTTTTGAGTTAACACCACCTGATTATCTAACCACAGAGACAAAAGGTCTTGGGCCGCCGAGACATAGCCACCGCCATTACCTCTGAGATCCAATATCACCTTATTTACGCCCTTGCCCAAAAACTCTTTAGCCATTTTTTCTATCTCTGTACCAGTATCATTATCAAATCTCGTCACCGTCACAATCGCCGTCGCACCATCATATTTCACGTAAGCCGACACATTATTGATTGCTTCTCTTTTCATCTTAAATTCTTTTTCATCGCCATCCCGCACCACTGACAATGTCACATCCGTACCAGGCTCTCCTCTTAACACTTTGGAAATTTCATTAGTAGACCAAGTATAGACTTCTTCACCATCCACCTTATAGATAATATCGCCAATCATCACTCCAGCTCTCAGCGCCGGATTATCCGGAAGCACCCTAAGAACCCTCACATATCCATCTCTAAGACCAAATTCTATACCAATTCCCGCTCCCACATCACCATGCAGAGATTTAGTATAGTCAACACTCTCCGTCGGGTCCATATATACTGTATAGACGTCACCAATCGCATCTACTAAACCTTTTTTAGCCCCCTCAGCCAGCACTTTTTTGTCTATTTCTCCGTTATAAGTTACGTTCAATTTCTTATATATTTCATCTAATTCCGACCAGTCCATCGTAGAACTGTTAGAATTAGCAAAAAACGCCCCACCGAACCAATTATTACAATTTAGCCCAATTACTAGGCCAATTACAGCCAAAACAAAGCCGATAATAATAGCATTACCAAGACTAACTTTTTTCTCTTTCCACTCCAAACTTTCCGCTTCTTTTACCATATATATTATTGTACCATGAAACTCGTATTATTAATCAAAATGCAAGAAATAAGTACCGGCCGAACCTACATTACTCCGTGAACAAAAATCACCCAAATAACAACCGATTGAAGGCCAGTTTACATTATATTCTGTTACGTTAATCGAACCATCCGCATTGACGCTCTCCACCCACATTACATGCCCATAAGCACCGCCTAGCTGAATTGCAATCGTACCTGCCGCCGGATTCTTGTCTACATAAGTCTTTGCTCCAGTACTTGGCACCGTATAGCCAACCGCATTTACATAATTGTAAGCATGACCACCCCAAGTATTAGAAATCCCCCATCTCTCATAGGCTTTGTAGCTAGCATAACTCGTACATTGACATACTGCACCACCATAAGCCGAATAGCGCACATTGTCAGCCGGACAATTATAGCGATACGGATAAGTATTATTAGCGCCCCAGTTCCTAGCACCGTTACCAGTACTATTAGATGGCGGCGTCCAAGCCATCGCTTTTACCTGCTCTTCCCAATAACTAGCTAGTGCCGAAGCATCATCTGCATTTTTATTATACTGCTCTTGCAAAGATTTTTGGCTCGCTTGTTTTGAAACCACTAGCGACCTCTTATCTTCACTAGACTTCAAAGCGATTTCCGCTTCGGTTTTTTGCTTATCAAGATCCAGTTTCAATTGTTTCACTCTCTCCGAAGCTGCCGCAATTTCTTGCTTCGCCACATCTTCCCTTGCCTGTCGCTCAGCATAATCCGAAATCGACTCGCTACCAGCTAATATTGTAATCGGTTCTGAATTTGTACTAAAATGCATATTGATTAGCATTTCAGCTAGTCCTGCTTGATTCTCGGCCAACTTTTTCTCAGTTTTTTCGATTTCCGAAGTCAAGTTCGCCACCTTTTCTTCACTCTCCTTAATCTCTACATTCAACGCACTTATCTCCGATTCTAGTTGCTTGACTGCCTCGCCCACCGACTCAGCCTTTTTGGTATACTCATACGCCTCTGTTTTGTTTTGTTGCATATTAGCCTTCGCGCTTTCACACTCCGTATCTCCAGGCTTACAGTTATACGCACTCGTTTTCACCGCTAATCCCACAATCAAAATCAAAAACGTAAATACGAAAGCAAAACTAAAAACTCTCTTTAAGACTAAGTTTGTGCTTCTAAGTATTACCATAACTACATTGTAACACAAATCTTAAGCTTTATGTAAATATTTAGATACGGCCAAAGTCGCTGAAATCCGCCCAATCAAAATCCCAGATGCAATAAACACCAAATATACTAATATTATCTTATTGCTATCCATTATTTCTGAAATCCGCCCCACACTAATGCCATAACTTGCTAACTTCGGCGCCAAAAACATAAAACCAACATGGCTCGCCACCGCCGCAATTACACCCGCGATTAACCCGCAGATTTCCGCCTCCACCATAAAAGGCCCTCTAATAAATCTCTTGTCTGCTCCCACCAGCTTCATCATATAAATTTCTTCTCGTCTCGAGAAAATCGCCATCCGAATCGTCGAAAAGACAATCAAAATTGAAATTACTAGAAACACCGCCGCAAGCACTATTCCACCCGTCCTCGCAATCTGCGCCCAAGAAGTGATCGTAGCGATTTCTCTTTGGTTTACATCATAAGTCGGTGGAAATTCTACATCGGTATTATCCACAAACACCGGATTTTCTTCTACTATCTTTTTGATGCTCTCAATATCATCAATATTATAAACCTTAATCCTCATCGTTGCCTGCATTTTTGAAATCATCAAATTCCGCATTTCCTCATCCATCAAACTAGTAATTTCTTCACTTTCGGCGTTTTCTTCTATCAATTTATTATATTCTTCTTCAGAATTAGACACTGCGACGGTCTTTATATTGGGATCTTCCGAAATTATCCTAGTCAGTTCCGTCAAAGCCTCATCCGAAGTATTTGGCTTAAAATAAATCGTAATATCTATTTTATCTCGCATTAGCTCCGCCGTATTAGTCAAAATCACACTTGCCACAACCGTAATAAACAGAATAATCATCGTGATGGCCATTACAATTGTCGCAGCAGAAGACAACCAAAAATTCCTAAGAAATCCTTTCGTACCATATTTTACAATCCTGCTTTCATTACGCACCGGATGATAGGATTTACTTTTGTGCATCATCTTCAGACCACGTTTACTGGTCTTTTTTAAATCTTTGTCGTCTATATCTATATCTTTGCCCATCTTTTTATTTTTCCTAAATCACGTTGCTTTTTGCTATTTTACCTCTCTTTGGTATAGTACGCCGTGCCATATTCGGCATTGTCCTTACACTGACACCCGGAACCCTGGTAGGTGTAGGCAGAGGCTTTTTCTTTACGCTTGACTGTTTCAGAACTTTCGGTACTTTCGGCTCCTGTTTTACCTCTTTTTTTATCTCCTTCTTTTCTTCTTTCTTTACTTTTGTAACCTTCACCTCTTTCTTCGCTACCACAGGTTCTTTTTTTGCCGCCACAGGCTCAACCTCTACTCTAGTAGTTTCAAAAACCAGCGGACGTCTCAAAGCATGCCCAGGAGCCTGCAAAATCCTAGACGGTTTCTCCGGAATCGGGGTCTCATCTAGTTCATAAATGCCATTATTTTTCTGGTCGTTTACAATTCTACCCTTTTTCAGCGTCACAACTCTTTTCTGCAAATTATTCACGATATTCTCATTATGCGTTGTTACCAAAATCGTCGTACCAAAATCGTTGATTTTTCTCAAAAGATCAATAATCTCACTCGTAGTTAGTTTGTCCAAATTAGCGGTCGGCTCATCCGCAATCAAAATCTTTGGCTGTCTTGCCACGCTTCTCGCAATCGACACTCGCTGTTGTTGCCCACCAGACAACTGCCCCGGAAATTTATTTGCCTGATCCAAAAGATCCACCAGTTCCAAAACCTTCGGCACGGTTTTCCTAATCTCTTTGCCACTCATTCCCATAATCTCAAGTGCAAAAGCCACGTTTTCATAAACCGTTCGCCTAGGCAGCAACTTGAAATCTTGAAAGACCACCCCGAGCCTTCTCCGATAGCTCGGTACATGGCGCTTCTTCACATACGCAAGATCAATGCCACCCACGATAATCTTACCAGAATCCGGCGTCTCTTCTTTCGTTAGCATTTTAATCAAGGTAGATTTACCTGCACCAGATTTACCCACCAAAAAGACAAATTCATTCGGCTCAATATGTAGCGACACATTATCGAGCGCTGGCTCTGCATCACCAGAATATCGTTTCGTGACCGAATCGAGCAAAATCATACTACTATTTTAGCATAATCATTTTATCGATTCAAGTTCTCGCATCACCTTATCATCAATTTTCTGTTTAAATTCTAGATGTACCGAAATATGTTTGATTTCCTCCGGCTGATAAATCGCAAGCGGCGATATTTCAGCCGTCAATTTATTGTCGTTTAAGACCTTCGTTATCATATCTGCTATTTCACCATAAGTCTTATCGGTATCAACCGTCAAATCTCGCTTTTCTACCACCGGATCTACGTCTATTTTTTTAGTCGGTCGGTAATATTTCACCAACTTTTCAAAATCCAGTTCAAAACCCGCCAAATATTCCCCCAGTTTAAAATTCCGTCTCACCGAGTTCTTAAATTCCCCCACCACGCCAATTATCTCTCCGTCCACCAAAATCTCCGCACTACGTTTTTTCTCAAACGGCAAAGTCTCCGGCAAAGCACAGCTAAGCGGCTCGACTTCCATTTTTATATTCAAACCCTCAAGCAATTTTTCTACATAATTCTTTGCCACATAAAAAGCCGTACCCTGATTTTTTCGCTCCGCCAGAATAAACCCGAGTCTCATTCTTTCTACCGGCACTTTCTCTGTATCTAACCCCTCAGACTTCTGATATACTTTGTTAACCTCAAACATTACAAATTTATCTACTGGCAACTTCTGATTAACATAAGCCTTGTCCAATAAACTTGGCACAATCGTTTGACGAATATATTGAAGTTCCGGCGAAATCGAATTTACAATTCTGTAAGAATTTTTGACATCCAGTCCTGCTTTCTCCAGCAATTTGCCACTCACAAAACTATATGTCAGCACTTCATTCGCTCCAAAAGAGGCCAGCATGTCTCGTACTTTAGTTTTTAGTACAAAATCAATATTCTGCTCCGCTGTCTTATGAAGCGGCAACACCGGCGTAATATTGTCATAACCAAGCAACCTTCCAACTTCCTCGATAATATCCTCCTTAATATGAATATCCGTCCGCCAAACCGGCACCGCAATTTTCAGTTTTCTATTTTTTGATTTTATTTCAAACCCCACATTTTGTAGTGTTTTTACGATCAGTTTTTCATTGTAATCTGTGCCTAGCAGATTATTAATCTCATCCACCAAAATTTCTATTACTATAAGAGGTTCCATCCCCTTAAACGTATCGGCCACAGCCGAAACTTCAAACCCTTCCTTTAGCATCTCAAAAGCTGCTTGCGCTACTTTGAGACATTGATAAGCTGGTTGCCCTTTGGTAAACCTCGTAATCGCTTCCGAAAAAATCCCGTGTGCCATCTGAGTTTTACGCAAATTATAGAGAGAAAAGGTGGCCGACTCAATCATAATATTCTTCGTGTTTTCATCTATCATGGTAGACTTACCACCCATCGCCCCAGCCAGCGCCACCGGCACTTTACCACTACAAATCACTATATCATTTTCGTTTAGCTCCACTTCCGTATCGTCAAGCAAAACTAATTTTTCACCCTTCCGAGCCAGTCTTACTACAATTTCTGGTTTATCAGTTCCACCTACCGCCACAAATTTATCATAGTCAAAAGCATGGAGCGGCTGCCCCGTTAAAAGCATCAGATAATTCATCACATCTACAACCGGATCAATCGGCTTCATTCCAGACCGAGAGAGCATCGTATCTACCCACGACAAATATTTTTTCTTGATTTCTCCATGTTTCTTAAGTGCCACTGCGGTATATCTATCGCAAATGTTTTTATCAATCACCGACACACGCAAATCACCAGTTGGTTCTAATATAGTATCTTGATACTCAAAGTCAAAGCTTTCACCCAGAATCCCCGCCACCTCGCGCGAAAACCCAATCACCCCAAAAGTATCTGGCCGATGCGTCAGAGACTTATTCTCAATATCAAGAATCTTATCCGAAAGATCAAATATATCTTTCAAAAGGTCTCCAGGGCTAGCCATCTCCGGATCAATCTCTACAATGCCTGAATGGTCATCACCAAAATCTAATTCATCCGCCCCCGCTAGCATCCCATTAGAATCATATTTATTCAGCATCTTACGTTTACCAATAATAAACGGCGTATCTTCATGAACCGATGCCGGCACCATCGCTCCTGGCGCAATCCAAACCGCCAGCATTCCTTCGCGTACATTCGGCGCCCCACATACTACCTGCACCGTCTCTTTAGTACCAACATCAATTTGACAGAGTGTCAAATGTGTGTCAGGTATTTTAGAAGCTGAAACCACCTTCACTACATATATATTATTATATTTCTCGGTCTCATCAATCACCCCCTCTACCTCTACAAGCCTCGCACCAATTAATCGAATCAATTCTTCATCCGAAATCCCCACATCTACATATTTTTTAATCCAATTTAGTGAAATTAGCATATCTCCTCCTACCTAAAAATCCTTAAAAAGTTCAAATTTCCCGATTCAAAATAACGCACATCAAGAAGTCCATAGCGAAGCATCACTAATCGATCGATTCCACCACCCCAAGCAAACCCATGATACTCATTTTGGTTAATCCCGGCCATTTTAAGTACGTTCGGATGAATCATCCCACACCCCAGCATTTCCAAAAAATCACCTTTCTTGCCACCAAGCGACTTTGGCTTTTCAATCATAAATTCAAGTGACGGCTCCGTAAACGGAAAATATCCCGGCTGCGTCCGAATATTCAACTTCTGCTCGTAATATTTTTCAAAAAACTCACGCAAAATCCCCAGCATCTGCCCCATCGTACAATCACGCGACACATACACCCCTTCACACTGATAAAAAGTATGCTCATGCGTCGCATCCACATCCTCATTACGATATACGCGACCCGGTATCACCACGGCAATTTCCTTACCCTCATCAAGCTGATGTTTAAATTGTTTCAAAGCTCGATTCTGCATCGTCGAAGTATGTGCCGGCGGAATTAGCCCCTCCTCCGTTCTAAAAGTATCATACCCATCTCGAGCTGGATGTTCTTTAGCAAAATTCAAAGAGTCAAACATATGGTATTCATCATCAAGTTGCCTACTCTCTACCACATCAAACCCCATCATTTGATAAATCTCCACCACGCGGTCTAGCTCCACCATCAGAGGATGTAAAGACCCCATTGTCACCGGATAAAGCTCTGGCAGTTTCTCATTAGGAGCACATGGCGCCGTAATATCAAGAGGCTTTACTTCTGCATCAAACTGCGCTTCCTCCGCCTTCATAATCTGATCTAGAATCGCCATCTTGCGAGCGTTCAAATCTCGCCCAAACTCACCCCGCTTCTCTGGCGGCAAATCTTTTATCTTAGCATACTCAGCATTAAGCTTCTTAAGTTCAATCTTAAGTTTTTCAATTTCATCCATACTACCCCCCATTATACCACAATTCCTAAGCCGTGGCGACCTCCCTATTTCTAGTATCGTCATATTCAATCTCTTTCCGATGCCAAGCATAAAGATTTTCCATCACAGCGTCACTATGCTCCACCAAAATAGGCTTTTCTATATTAAGTTCCAGACCTCCAAACGCATACCTATCCGACGCATCATAATTTGCTATATATGTCAAATAATCCGCATAAGCCAAGGCTATCTCAGCTTCAGATTTAGTCATACCAGAAATCCTCGCAATCTCGCCCGCTTCCGAATCATCACGTGGATGTTCTGCATAATATCTATCTCGTGCCAAAGCCACAGCGCTATCTTCTTCGGTAAGTATCGATCGCACCTCATTATAAAGCATATACCCGGAAGAAAGTCCCAAATTTCCATTATGACCACTCGTAAAACTATTCTCAGTACCAAGCGCTACTTTTTCATCTACTCCATTACAAACTTCATATACCCCCACCACGTCTTGGAAAAAGTGTATAATTTTAGTAAATAATCCATCTTGATAATCATGCCATGCTTGACACACTTCCGCACTTTTCGTACCGACTGAAGATTCCCGATCCATCCCCATTATTACGAATTGTTCCAACTCACTATTCTTTTTAATCCCGCCATCATCTTCAAGCGACGAGCCAATCGCTGATTTTTTCCAATCATCCATTGTATAACTCATATAATCTACACTTACCGTACCATGCGTCGTGCAATAAAGGTCGCCCTCTACACCAATAGTGTCTTTTGGTGTTGGACAATAATCTGGGCTTAAACTCGTGTAATGTTGTTCGGAGTTCTCCGCCGATGCAACACCAGTTAGATTTGCTACCGCATCCCCCGTCACATTACCAGCCGCTCGTATAGTCGAAAACAGCATCGTCGACCCCGAACCGTAATTTCCCACCATCGAAGTAGCTAAATTATGTACTATGCTACCCAGAAAAGTATTTGGTGAAGAAATATCAAACGGACTAAGCGAGGCTCTATCCGCTTCTTCTTTTCTAGCTATCACTTTATCTAATTCTGTTTGATAAGACGCTATCGTCCCAGCATCCGACGGCATCGCTCCAATTACTTTTTGGTTAATATTATTAGACAAGAACGAACCGCCCTCGAGAATCCGATTCCCACCTACAATACTCTCAAATAGTTCTGAATTTTTCTTCGTAATCGCCATATCAATACTGCTATTAGCCTTAGATATTATGTTTTTATCTGCAGAATCACCATCGCCATTCCTAACCGCCGTAGTAGATTTTTTTAGCCCATTTGAAGACACCGTTGCTCCTTTAATAATTTCTTTATCGGCTTGCCCAGTCGCTTCTAGCACCCTATCTCTCGCAAAATTCGCTGCTTCCTCTGTAGAATAAGGCCTTTCACCCACCGCCGCTTGAAAATTAACCGTCTCCAAAATTGAAACATCTTTGGTTACCGTATCGCCCGTTTTGACATCCGTATAGGTGACAGTAGTAGGCGTACTTAATATATTCATTAGCTGATTAATTGGTCCATTATCGCCAATTCTTGCCCTCTGGATCGGTTCTTCTAGTCCTATAAAGGCATTCGACGCAATATAAGGCTCCTTAGCTGACACCGCAGTATTCAAAAGCTCTGCTGCCCGTTTAGTCTGGGTACTATCATAATCAGCTTTTTGACACGTATATGGCGATTGATAAGGATTACCACTAGCATCATACTTGGTCTCATAGCACGTATCTAAATGCCAATCATCTACATATTTCTTAGTCTTGTCCGCAATAGTTTCAGTAATCTTATTAGCTTCTCCTTCCGAAACTGATTCTAAATAAGTACCATCCCCTCCACAAGTCCCACCAAAAACCATACTCAACCAACAACTAGCCTCCGGTATGCCCGCAAAAATTGGGGGCAAATCATCTTGCACCCCACCCAATTTCAAATCTGCATTTGTCTTGCCATCTAGTACCCCATTTAGTATTTCTCTAAAACTTTTCTCGTCAGTCTCATAATCGCCCGTCGCCTCCCATTCATTAAAACTGCCGCGCGAAAGCTTCATACTCTTATAAACTTTACTTACATCCTTACCATAATAGTACCTCACAGCAATATCCGCTGATTTTGAATAAGCAGCGTAGAGCTTTGGGTCTGATTCCACCGCCGCCACAAAATCATCCGCTTTAATAATATTCCCATTATAGAGAAAAGCTAGTTCACCCTCCTCATCAGAAGAATAAGCAAAACCGCTCGCCGCCGCCACTAAATCATTTCTCTCCTCAATATTAGCAATATAAGTGTCCGTCTTAATAAATTCCCCGTTTGCCGTTACTTGCCCTACATCTAGTCCATTAGATGCCAAATCCGAAGAATATTTACTTGGAAAATCCCCGCTCTTTGCAATTTCTGCTGTTACATACTCGCCCTGTTCTTCCAAAATCCCCACCGTACCAAAAAAACCTAGAGCTTTTTGTAAATTATAATCTATCGCCCCAATCATTATGATCGGAAGCGCCACCGTCAAAGCCAAAATGCCAAACAAAGCCAAAAAAATTAGAAGAAGCGGCGCCATCACTTTAAGCGCCGCTGGCATCCTGAGCGAAGACTCGTTCTCTCCCTTTCCTCCTCTTGTTTTTGGCTCATTTAACCCCTTACCGCCAGAATACAGACTCTTTGGATTTCTCTCACCCATCGCAGCTTTTTCTGTTGCAGAACCTGTTTTTAGCCCACCACCAACTTTGCCACCCCCCTTCGCCGCCATCGCCACATTAGCCACTTGCTCCGCCGCCCCTAATACCGTCTGAGCTGTGCCAGACTTATTCTTCAAAAAATCCGGCTGGATTCCTTCTTCACCAGTATCCATCTTTCGGTACGGATCGTTAGCTGAAAGTTCGTTATCCATATACAGTATATTATATCACTAACCACGCGAAGCTGGCGTAAGTATAATCACAAGCGAAATAATCGCAAGCACCACCAAAATTATCCACACCCAAGCAAATCTACCTGTTTTCTTCGTGTCTCTCACATAATCTGCATCGCCTACAAAATCGGTCACTTCTGAATCTGGCGCTGCTTCTACCGCTTTTGCCCTTAGATCCGCCGTAATCCGGCGCTCCAAATCATTATTTTTATTGTTTTCTTTACTTACAATGATACCCATATTTTTTCCTAAATAAGTTATTTATTTATTATAGCACACATTTTTTGCTTTTTGTGATATAATGTAATGAATAATAATATTAGAGGAGGAATAATGGCCACCAAAAAGCCAAAGTCGTCATCTGCCAAGTCTAAGGCAAAAACGACCAAACCAAAAACTGCTTCCACGACTGCTCCAAAGTCCGTTCCAGAAGCTATAGTAAAAACAGAAGAAAAGGCAGAAGTAAAAGCCGAGGTAAAAACCGAGACAATTACCAGCAAAGAAGAAGAAAAGAAGCCTTGCTTCAAAGGTTTTTTTGCCAAAAAATACGAAGAAAACGAGAGTGTCCTCACTATCTTCAAAAAGCCAAAGTTCTATGGTTCTTTGCTTGGTGAAATTATCGGTACATGTCTAATCACTTTGCTACTTTTTGCATTGTCACTCATGGGCCTATCGTCTATTGCCACTTATTCATTTGCGGTAATCGCTATCTTTATAGGCGTATATGCAATCTCTGGCGCTTGCCTCAATCCAATCATCACTGCTGGTATGATGGCTACCCGTCGTATGTCTGTCATTCGCGGTGTTATGTACATCATAGCTGAGGTAATCGGTGCATGGCTTGGTTGGCTTATCTTTAATTCATTCCACTTGGCTGGCGGAGATACTGCCTATGCTGTACCTACCATATCTCAGATCGCTGAAGGAAACTTTATCGTTGTTGCAGCTATCGAATTCATGGCAGCAATTATTGTAGCATTCTTCTATGCTCGTGCTATCAAATACAAGCGTAGCGTCTTCACCTTCGCAGCTGTAGTCACCGGCGGTTTCGCACTTGTTATGGTAGTATCGTATGTCATTTCTGCGGCTTTCCTAAGCCTTCAGAATAACTTCATCGTCAATCCAGCTACAGCTTTAATGTTACAGATTTTCCCAACCTCTGGCGAAAACTTCGGAGAAATCTTTGGTGGCATCTGCCAAGCCCTCTCGGTCTACGCAATCCTACCAATGATTGGCGGTATCCTCGGATTCTACCTATCCGACTTTATGGCTAAGCTCTCCTGCGATAACGAATAAGAGCCCACAACAAAAAAATAAGGCGTCTAGAGACGCCTTATTTTTTTGGAAACAATGGTTCTTTTGGTGGCTCGATTTCATCAGTAAAAATCTCCGTAATCTTCTTAGCAGTTTCCGGCAAAAACGGCAGTAGCATCTGCGAGATCACCTTCAAATCTAAGACCAACTCTGTCAAAACCGCATCTAATTCATCAAGTCTATTCTCTTTTGCCAAAGCCCACGGCTTTTTATCATCGATTTTTTTATTCGCCGCTTGCACTTTTGCCCAAACAAAATCAAAAGCTTCTTTAAACTTAAATTCGTTCATTAATTCAGTATATTCGTCCGGAAAAATAATCGCTGGCTCATCATCAAATATAAAATCATTTTTCTTACACAAAGTCGCAAGCCTCTGTACAAGATTACCAAGGTCATTCGCCAGTTCATTATTATAGGAATCCTCAAATTTTTCCCAGGTAAAATCCGAATCAGCAAAAGTATCTACATGTCTTAAGAAATAATACCTAAAAGCCTCCGTTCCATGCTTATCCAAAACCTCAATCGGATCAATCACATTGCCAATCGATTTTGACATCTTCTGTCCGTTTGATAGCACCATTCCATGAGACACCAAAGTCTCAGGCAGTGGCAAATCTAGAGCTATTAGCATCGCCGGCCAAATAATTGCATGAAATCTTAAAATATCCTTTCCTACAAACTGAGCCAGCGCCGGCCAAAACTCCGAAATATCCTTTTCTGGATACCCAAGCACCGTAATATAATTAGATAGTGCATCTATCCACACATACATTACTTGGTTTTCATCCCCCGGCACCGGCACACCCCAAGTCAGTTGTTCTCTCGGCCTTGAAATCGACACATCTGGCGATTCGTCAAGTAATCTCAAAATTTCTTTTTCTCTGAACTCTGGTAAGACTAGCATTTCATGAGAAACAATTGCTTCTCTAATTCTATCTTTAAAATCGGAAATTCTAAAATAATAATTTTCTTCTGCCAATTTTTCATATGGCTTCTGATGATCCGGACAAATCCCACCATTTTCCTCATATTCCTTATCCGTAATAAATCTTTCACAACCCGTGCAATACCAACCTTCATATTTAGAAAGGTAAATATGGTCTTTCATCCGAGTCCAAATTTCTTGTACTCTTTTTTCGTGTTCAGGATCGGTTGTTCGCACAAAATCTGTATATTCTACACCAAGTCTAGCAATAAAATCCTGAAATTTCTTAGCGTTTTTATCCACGTATTCCTGAGTGGGGACCCCAAGCTCCCTAGCCTTCTGAAAAATCTTATTACCATGCTCGTCCGTACCCGCCTGAATCCTTACCGTATCACCAATCATGTTATGATACCTACCACACACATCAGCAAGAAGATAATCCATCGCATGCCCCACATGCGGGATTCCATTTACATACGGAATAGCAGTCGTAATATAGACTTTTTCACTCATATTTTTATTTTACAATATCTACGAAAAGTTTTCAAGTTTTACCAGATTAGATTCTGCTATATTTGACCAGTCATCACCAAAATCAGTACCACGACTAACGCTATCAAAACCACACCAGCCACTACGCATAAAGCAATCAAAGTCTTTTTATTCATTTTAGACTTAGCCGTCAACTTATCAAAAATCGAAGGCTTTTTCGCCGCTGGAGCCGCCGCATTTGCCGCCATCGGATTATTGGCTAGAGCTGCTCCACCAGCCGCCGGTGCTGCCTGCCCCATCGAAGCAGCCGCCATCGGATTTTCCGAAGTACCGCTAGCTGGAGCACCATTCGCCGGAGCTCCATTTGCTGCCGGCATCGAAACAGCACTACCAATCGAACCAGGTACTGGCTCTGCCGCTTTGAGTGGAGCTTTGAGCTCTTCTTCCACTGGATCCGGTGCTTTCGGCCCTTCTGGCATTGCAATAGCTGTAGTCTCAGCAAACACATCCGCCTTCGTCATTGGCTGAGCTTGAAACATCTGATTCATCGACATGGTTCCACCAGCTGCCGCACCTGGAGCCGCGTTCGAAGCCGCACCTGGAGCTACACCCGGCTGAGGAGCCGTCGGAGCTACCACCGGATTTACCGGAGGATTAAGCGCCGCATTCGCCACGTCGGCATTCACCGGAGCCGCTGCTGGTGCTACAGGAGATACCGGAGCTACCGGAGAAGAAGGCTCAGTTGGTGCCGTCGCACCCCCTTGAGCTGCCGAAGGCTCTGGAGCTGGTGTCGCACCATCTGCCGACGCCGCTTCCGGAGCCGCCGCATTTGGTTCTGCTGGTGTAGTATTTGATGGATCCATATTTTTTCCTTTTAAATCTTAGTTAATTCTACTTTTGCTTAAAATTATTATACTTCCTTTTCCAAGTTTTTTCAAACCTATTTTTTGACCGAAGAAATTGCCTCATTTAAAACATTAATCGACTTCTGCAAACCTATTCCTTCTTTTTCGGAAATCTTGAGATCTAATCTCCTAATCGCTCCCGCTCGCCCCACTACCGTCGGCCAGCCAAAACAAGTCCCCGAAAAGCCATCAAACGACGATACCGGAAGCACCCTTAGTTCGTCATTAAAAATCGAATCCAGAATCATCACTACCGAAGCCGCAATCCCATAATAGGTCGCACCCTTCTTGTTGATAATTTCATAGGCCTCATTTTTCACAAAGTCCGAAACCCCATCAAGCGTCTCTTTTGGCAAAAGTTCAGTTATTTTTTGACCGCCCACCTCTGCTAGCGACCACAAAGTAAGTTCAGAATCCCCATGCTCCCCCACTTGATATGCGTGCACCGACTTCGGGTTGACATTGAGATATCCCGCTATTCTCTGTCGAAGCCTCGCCGAATCTAGCACCGTACCAGAACCAATCACTCTTTCTGCCGGAAGCCCCGAAAATTTCAAGACAAAATACGTCATCACATCCATCGGATTAGTTACAACTAGGAAAATCCCATCAAACCCACTATCCATAATTTCTTTCACCATACCACGGAGAATTCCTACATTTTTGTTCAGAAGTTCCATCCTAGTTTCACCCGGTTTCTGCGCTGCTCCCGCCGTAATCACCACTACGTCGCAATCCTTTGCGTCTTTATACGTACCATTACTAACTTTCACATAACTCGGTGCCACCGCCAGCGCATCACGAAGATCCATCGCTTCGCCTTCCGCATCTTCAGCCACAATATCCGTCAAAATTATCTCGTTCACCGCCGTCCGCTGATTCAAGATAGCAAAAGCAATACTAGCCCCCACATTACCAGTGCCCACAATCATTACTTTATTATTGTCCATGCTAAAATTATAGCACAAGTATTATAGAAATAAAAACCCGAAGTTCAAAACTCCAAGTTCTAAGCTTTTTCACATCAAAGACTCATAATAAAGTCTCAGTTCCTCTTTTACAAAATCATCCTTTACTATCTCAAGTTCTTCCAAAAACCTTTGCGACTGTTTTTCAAGTCTCGCCAAACGATACTTTTCCCATTCTTCATTTTCATGCTCCGACAAAGTCTTCGGAAAATTCCTACCCTTATAATGAAGCAAAAGTTCCGACAGTCGTTCATCATCAAAATCCGGATGAAAATCTACCAGCCTCACTTCATCCGCATTTCTCACCGCTGCCACTTTTATTCTATCTCTATTATTCAAAAATCCATCATAAATTGCCGCCTCTGGCTCCTCTGCCGGCGGAAATTCTATCGCCCTTTCATTTTCCGCTTTTATCTGGTCAATAAACTCCGGATGTTCATTCAAACTCTTCAAATTTTCTTTCACTATTTCTTTTGAAAGGCCAATCTTTTCCCACCCATCATGTTTATCAAGCACACTAATCGGTGCCACCGCTGGACATTTATTTAGGCATAGTTCCTTTACTATCGGATAAAAATTCTCTCGCTCCAAAAGTTCTTCCACACTATATCTAAGATCATATACTAGTACATTTCCGTTTCTAGACGACAAAATCGGTATCGCCACCGTAGTTTTATTAAACTCATTCGCATATCTCCCCGAAGCGTATACAAAAGGTTTAGGATTTTCCAAATTAACCAGTTTAGCCACCTCTCTTTTGCCCCTCATTCCAAACAAAAACTTAAACAAATCTGGTTGTCTATCACGAATCAAACCCGCCACCGCAATCGTCGCATAAACATCCGAAAGCGCATCATGCGCATGTTCATGAGACAAACCATTCATTTTAGTCAAAAGTTCCAAACGATTAGTCGGCTTGCCTTCCGGACTAACCGGCCACTCAATTCCCTCCGGCCTTAGAGCTCTAGTTATCCTTACCACATCGAGCATGTCCCAGCGCGAGCGACCATCTTTCCACTCCCACTCATACGGATCCTGGAAATTTCGCCAAAAAATCGCCCGCATAAATTCATCATCAAATCTCACTGTATTATAGCCAAGAGCTACAGTTCCAGGGACAAAAATTTCCTCCACCATTTGCTGGCAAAATTCCGCTTCAGAGATACCTTCTTCTAAGGTTTTTTGTGGCGTAATCCCTGTCACGTTAATCGCCCCGGGTGATGGCAAAGCATCGGTGGTCATTTTTACCAAAATATTCACCGGCTCCCCTATCGGCTCTAGATCTAACGTGGTCCTCTGCCCTGCAAACTGCATAATCCGATCTTCTCTGGGCCTCAAACCCGAAGTTTCAAGATCATAAAAGAAAAGTGTCTGTTCCATACCAAACATTATAACATAGCTTCAAGAAGAAATCACCGCCCCCCGACGGTGATTAGTCAAACTTATTATATTTTCTTCAACTCTAAGTATTACTGACACAATAAGCAGTCAAAGTCGCATTGCCCGCACCTACGGTATAAGTCGTAGTGGCAGAGCTAGGATCAGCAATCATACCATAATCACCAGACTTACCCCAGTTGGCAAAAGTATACCCAGACGCACAAGTAGCAGAAATATCAATCTCTGCACCCTCAGCGTAAGAATCCGGAGCAGATGGAGACACCGACGAAGTATTTAATCCAGTCACATCCACTGTATGGGTAGCAATGTTAGAAATCACCGAGAAATTCACTACATTATTGTAAGTACCCGGATGCTGATCGCCTGCCGCATAAGCACCAATCTTCATCTCTGTAGTACCAGCACCAGCTGCAGTAGTCTTCGCTAATGTCGTTGGAGAAACATTACTGAGAGCCCCATAAGTAGTACCGTTATTGATGGTATAGCCCCAAGTACCGCTCGAAAGCGCAGTACCCGATCCCATCATTTCAATTTTTTGGCCGTTGGTTGATACTAAATCAGTCGTATTATAGGTGCTATTCCCTACCGTAGCCGAGAGCAAATAACCAGACGGATTATTTGTAGATACGCTAGCAGTCACCGAATTACTTATAGAAGAAGTCCCGGGCGTCAAATTACTAATCGTAAAACCGTCCGCCGAGAGTGTCATCGACAATGTCGATGAAAACGAGAATTGCACGTCTGCGCTATCTTTATAAGTGACTATAGCACTAGCACCACTAGTCGCCGCCACTCCCCCTAGTATAATTCCACATGTTGATATAATATGTTTGACCTTCATACCCTTATGTTAGCATAAAAATTTTCGTTTTGCAATATCATTATAATAAAAACCAACCAAATTTAGACAAAAATAAACCCCCCGGATAAAATCCAGGGGTTTTATCGAGCGGTTTTAATTATCTTTTGGGAAATAAACTATTTTCCAAGAAGATTTGTCTATTGGCTTCGTATTACATATGTAGGGCCTTAAAAATTGCGGAATTTCCGGTCCCTCGTCGAAGGTGGCGATTTTGGGTTGCTCGATTTTATCGCCTTTGTCATCGTTATCATCCCGGAAATTCGACTTTTTAGCCCTACTGCGCTGGAACTCAACCAACATTCCTAGTTTAGTCCATTCCCCCAGCTTCACTACAGTCATAAAAAGACCGTATAGAAAGACCGAGACGAAGATAAGAGATATGGGTAACACAATCACCGCCCATACCATGTCTTCCTCTTTGGCCAAACTGTTGGCCAAAAGTTGTAGTAGCCCTAGAGTACTTTCCGCCATCACAACATCCATAATGACAGCGTCCAAAACGCCAGACAGGATTATCGCTATAGCGGTAAATATACGCCCCCGTTTTCTAATCCGATTATCAGTGAGACAATACCGCCCAGTGCCAAGGACAAAAGCTACTACCATCGCCACCGGCAATAACACATACCAATAGTTAAAACCTACCTCGATTTCGTGATAATATGCGTTCATTTTTTACCCACCCCCTTCTTTATAATAAAAACGCTTTTACTAAGCTTCAGCCTCTCAAACCAAAGCTTCTACTCTCATTATATCACACTTATGCTATTTTGTCAATATATGCACACAATCCCCTCGATTCCCCTGTCTTCAAATAATCTCGTCACCTACGGTCCTAGCGGGAAAGAATGCTATGGGACATATAATTCCACTAGTCAAACTGGTTGGGGCCCAGCCTATGAAAATGCTTGTATCCATAGCGGCACAATCGTAGCGAGTGGTGATCTGCCTACCAACTGGTATAATTACACACTTGCTTCTGCAGGTACTATTATTGATAGGAACACTACCTCAAGTAACCCGGCCACAAATATGGACCCAGCTACTGAGAGTATCTGCCCCAAAGGTTGGGTCTTGCCAAGCTACACTCAAATCCGAACTATAGGTAGCAACACCGATATTTACATTCCCAGTTTCAAGCCAGTCCTAGGTGGGAGTTACAGCAATGGTACGCTGGGCAATGAGGCAACGCGCGGGAACTGGTGGAGTAGTGGGGTATATAGTGGTGAACAGCGATATAGCTTGAATTATGATAGTACTAGACTATATACCTCCGGAAGTCGCCGCCGCGCTGGGTTCTATGTGCGGTGTGTCCAGGCTCCATAAGCTTATTCCAGTCTATAGCTTCTACAGCTACTGGGGGATAAAGGATCGCAGGATTTTTTATTGTTTTTTATTCCTTAGCGGAACTCACCTCTTTTTCATAATCAATCCCCGCATTAGCATACTGAAGCTCCAGATACGCCACATCAAGATCTGCTGCTGCGGTCTTTAAGGGATCTTCTGCCGGCACCGCCATCACCAAAAACTTCAAAGGCTTATTATAGCCTCCGCAAATTTCCATCTTATCACCATAGGCCAACTCCCCAGGAATAGTAAATTCCCTAATCCCCCCCAATTTCATCCCTGATACCCCCTGATACCACCCCTCAATCATCCCAGCCGAAACATCCAAAGCCTTCACAAACGCCGTCGGCTTAGTCTCACTGTCAAGCGAAGAATCAAAAATCTTCTCATCCGCACACCAACCTACATAATATGCCAAATAATCCCCATCTTTACCCTCCAAAGTTTTCCCTGTACCAGCTGCCAAATCTTTTACTTGTACACCACCTTCATTGGCATTAGTCTCGTTATAGGCTTTTACTTCCGACAGATACGGAGAAAATTTAGCATAATCACTCGCTGAAATCTCTTTAAACTTCTTGACCTGCTCCGAATATTGATTTTGGTAATATGCTAATCTTTCTTCGCTTAATCCTTTTTCAGACGAATTTGCGCTGCTATTACCTACAATAATCGCCGCATAAGAAGCAATTATTGAACCAAGCATTATAAACGCAATCAACCCAATCGCCACCCTCTGACCCTTACTGGTCTTCAATTCTTTTTCTTCCATAAAAACTCCACTTAACTTCTCTCATTATAACACAAAAAAGACCCTTAAGAGGGTCTTTTTTGTATTTTAAACCTCCTTAGCTTTGCTTGGCTTCTTGAGCATAGCGACTTTCTTGAAACTTCCCCCAGCCTTCTCAATCGCAGAAACTGCCGTTTTGGAAGCAAATTGAGTTTCAAGCCCAATCTTAGCCTTGAGCTCACCCCTGGTAATCACTTTTACCTTTACATAAGGTGAAGAAATCAATTCCTTCTCTGCCAAAACTAAGTTGTCTACCTTGCCAGAAAGTTCATTCAACCTATCAGTATAGACCACCTCAGCTTTCGGGTGGAAAGACTTAAAACCTTTAAGCTTTGGTACAGCTTGCATAATCGCACGCTGACCACCCATAAATCCAGCTGGCATCTTGGAATGGCCAGCACGAGCTTTCTGACCTTTAGTACCACGACCTGCAGTTTTACCCTGCCCAGCCGAGATACCACGTCCCTTACGGCTCGGTCTAGTATTTTTTGAAACAGTTAAATCATTGTATTTCATTACTTAGCCTCCTTCTTCACGGACTTCTTGGCGGCCACCTTCTCTTTCACCTCTTTTTTCTTAGTCTCAACTTTTTCATTTACTTCAGCTTTCTTAGCTTCCACCTTTTTCTTTACCTCGGCTTTCTTAGCTTCAACCTTCTCTTTTACTTCGGCTTTCTTATCCTCAGACTTCCGAGTAGTAGCCTTTGGGGTTTTACCCTCATTGCCTACCCACTCACTTCTAGGTACCTGTGCCTTCAAACCTTCAATCACCGCATAGGCAATGTTTACCTTATTGGTACTACCTAGAGACTTAGAAATCAGGTTCTTCACCCCAGTCAGCCCCATAATAGAACGGACGGTGCCACCAGCAATAATCCCAGTACCAGGAGCAGCCGGCTTCATTAGAACGTCTGCGCCAGTCACCTTGGTACGAGTTTCGTGGCAAATCGTCTCACCATCCATGTTAAAGGTAATCATGGTTTTCTTAGCTTTGGAAGTAGCCTTATTTACAGCAGTAGTTACATCATTACCCTTCGCTACGCCAATACCTACTTTATTCTTATGGTTACCAATCGCAACCAACGCTTTAAATCTCATTCTACGACCACCCGCCACAGTACGAGATACACGATCAATCGCAATCGTAATTTCGTCAAATTCTTTTGGCCCAGTTTCTGCCTTTACTCTGTCGCGACGACCTTTACGATCTATTTTCCTGCCAGAAATGTCACGAGTCTGTCTAGTAGCAGCTACCTTGTCTTCCATCTTTAGAGTACCAGATTTATTGATTACTCTAGGAGCCTTGTTAGTATTTTCGTCTGCCATTTAAAACTCCAGTCCTTCCTTGCGAGCAGCTTCTGCGAGAGCATTCATCCTGCCAGCATATAATTTTGCGCCTCTATCAAACACTACCTTAGAAACTTTAACGGCTTTTGCCTTCTTAGCGATTTCTTCGCCAATTTTAGCAGCCTTTTCAGTCTTAGTACCAGTCATTTTGGCACCTTTAGTAGTAGCATAAGCCAGAGTAGTCTTCTTGTCATCATCGATAATCTGCGCCGTAATGTGTAGATTTGAAAAATGAACAGCCAGTCTTGGTCTTTCACTCGTCCCGTAAATCTTCGCACGCGTACGAGCTTTTCTCATTACCTTATCCATTATTTCTTACCTGCCTTTCCAGCCTTGCGGATAATTACCTCATCCACATACTTTATACCTTTGCCCTTATATGGCTCTGGCTTCTTCAAACTACGGATTTCAGCGGCAACTTGACCGACTTTCTGCTTGTCAATCCCAGAAACGGTAATTTCCATCTTATTGGTAGCAAGTTGGATACCTTCTGGAGCTTTGTATTTCACTGAATGTGAAAAACCAAGTGCCATTTCAATCTCCTGACCACCACCAGAAAGACGATAGCCTACACCGTTAATTTCTAGTTTTTTCTCGTAGCCTTTAGTGACTCCAATGACCGCATTATTAAGAAGCGCTCTCTGAAGTCCGTGAAAAGCCCGAGATTTCGGTTCGTCATCACTTCTCGTGACCACGATTTTAGAATCTTCTACCTTAGTAGTAGTATTCTCCTGTACCGGCACGATGAGCTGACCCTTTGGGCCTGCGACAGTAATTTCTTTGTCGCCGACCGTGATTGTCACTCCCGCCGGAATATCGATGGGTTGTTTTCCGATACGA
Source organism: uncultured Candidatus Saccharibacteria bacterium (assembly GCA_964406725.1). Lineage (GTDB taxonomy): Bacteria > Patescibacteriota > Saccharimonadia > Saccharimonadales > Saccharimonadaceae > Nanosyncoccus. Next base: position 25,309 of record CAYOSV010000002.1, read on the forward strand.
CTCATATTATCCTTATCTTTAATATTATTAACTTAATTATATCACACTTTCTAGAGATTTTCAAGGTCTTCCTCTGTTGGTACCTTACTATCTGGTGTCTCAAAATCCTCAATCGGCGCCACCCCTGTACCTACTGGAATCTTACGACCAATAATCACATTCTCCTTTAGACCTCTCAGGTGATCTACCGAGCCCCTAATCGCTGCTCCAATCAACACACGCGTAGTATCCTGGAACGACGCCGCTGAAAGGAACGAATCCGAATAGATCGATACCTTAGTAATACCAAGCAACTTACCAACATAAGTAGCTGGAGTTTTCCCTTCCCTTTCAAGTGCTTTATTTTCTGCCAAGACATCCGCCTTTGAAATAATCTCACCAGATATAAACTGCGAATCCCCCGGATCTTTAATTTCTACCTTAGAGAACATTTGACGAACCAAAATCTCAAGGTGCTTTGGTGAAATCTCATGACCCTGCGCCGAATAGACTGATAAAACATCGTTCATAATATAACGTTCAGTTTCCTCAATACCCTTATAGTTCATCAAATCTTGCAAATTAAGAGAACCAGTCGTGAGTCTATCGCCAGCTTCTACTGTGTCACCAGCTTTTACCACTATTTCTGCGTCACCTGGTATCCGAATTTCCTGCAAAGACGAAGCCTCAGTTACAAGCAAAATCGCATCCTTGACTAGCTCTACAATTCCAGCCTTATCAGCCTTCACAGCCAGTTTGTCACCACTCTTTCTAATCAAGGTAGTACCTACTTTCACCGATTCGCCGTCTTTTACCGCTGGCTTTCTACCATCAAGTTCAATCCTCTCAGTTGGGCCAGACTGCGGTTCAATTGTCACCACATAATGGTTGCCTTCTTCAGCCACCGAGACCACACCGCTAATTGGTGCTACATAAGCTTGACCCTTAGGCGAGCGAGCCTCCAGAAGCTCCTCCACACGAGGAAGACCTCTAGCAATTGCACCAGAACCAGCCACGCCAGAACCATGTTTAGTATCAAGCGTTAGCTGCGTACCAGGCTCACCAAGAGATTGCGCCGCAATCACACCTACCGGCTCATTGGCCGCCACCAGCTCACGAGTAGACATATCCACACCGTAAGCCTTGCGTGGTACACCATTCACCGCCGTAGTAGAAAGAATAGATTGGATTTTGATCGATTCTATATTCTCATCTGCTTCAATCTGCTCTGCCACCTCTTTAGTAATCAACTGGTCTGCTTCTAGATAGCCTGGCACCACTTCTGCCGTATAACGCCCAGCAATCCTAGCCACAAACTCAATTCCAGAAATCTCTGTTTCATACTTGTAAACTGCAAAGCCCGGATCTTCCGCTTCCTCATCAGTGGTAAACACGTCCTGAGACACATCTACAAGGCGACGAGTGAGATACCCGGAATCCGCCGTACGAAGCGCCGTAGACACCTGGCCCTGGCGCGCACCCCGCGTTGCGATAAAGGATTCCAAAGTATTCAGACCTTTCTTGTAAGACGACTTTACCGGAAGCTCAATCTCGTTATTATTAATATCCACCATAATGCCAATCTCTGCCGAAGCGAGCTTGATGTTGGAAATATTACCACGAGCACCAGAGTTTACCATCACCGCGATGTCGGTATCCATCTCCGCGAGCTTAGAAGACAAGAAGTCAGAAATCTTGCTGTCAATATCACGCCAGTTAGCGATAGTGAGACGATAACGCTCTTCCTCAGTCGTAAGACCATCGTTGAAATCTTGCTGAATCATCGCAGTCTTAGCATCACCTTCCGCGATAAAATCTTCAATCTCGTCATAAGTTGGATAGTCGTCTTTCGCTGTAGAAATCGACGCAATCGTCTCATATTCAAAGGCGAGATCCTTAAGAGCATCTGCGGTTTTTACAGTTACCTCTGCCCCATAAAGGTCAAAGATATCTGCCATCACTCGGGAAAGGTGCTTTTTAGTCTGAACTGAATTATCATAAGGGTAATCTTTAGGCAAAACTTCATTAAAAATCACTCGACCAAGCGTAGTGTCTCTAACCTCTTTTTTGGCAAACACCCGAATTGGCGTCTGAAGCGCAATAACACCCTGATCATAAGCCATCTCTGCCTCATATACGCTCGAAAAAGCCTTTGGCTTATCAGTGTCCGTACCTGGCTTATCATAAGTTAGATAATAAGCACCGAGCACCACATCCTGATAAATCGCAAGTACCGGAGAACCATCTGCTGGCTTGAGCAAGTTTTTCTCGGCCGTCATCAATTCTTTAGCTTCTTTTTGAGCTGCGTCAGAGAGTGGCAAATGTACTGCCATCTGGTCACCATCGTAGTCTGCGTTAAACCCGGATGCTACTAGCGGGTGGAGTTTAATTGCCTTACCATCAGTCAACCTTGGCTGGAAAGCCTGCAAAGACAACCGGTGAAGTGATGGCGCGCGGTTAAGAAGCACGTATTTACCTTCAATCACCTCGTCAAGTGCATCCCAAACCACGGTTTCCTTAGCTTCAATCAAACGAGACGCCGCCCGAATATTGTTAGCATGCTCATGACCAATCAACCACGAAATCACAAATGGCTTAAAGAGCTCTAGTGCCATCTGTTTAGGAAGACCACATTCATTAAGTTTGAGTTCTGGGCCCACTACAATCACCGAACGACCGGAGTAGTCCACCCGTTTACCAAGCAAATTCTGACGGAAACGCCCTTGCTTACCCTTAAGAAGATCGGATAAAGACTTAAGTTTGCGTCGACCATTAGTGGAGTTAGCACCTCTAGAACCGTGAGCTGCAGAATTATCAATCAAAGCATCCACTGCCTCTTGTAGCATCCGCATCTCATTCCTGCAAATCACCTCTGGGGCATTAAGGTCAATCAATTTCTTCAAACGATTATTACGATTAATTACTCTACGATAGAGGTCGTTAAGGTCAGATGTTGCGAACCGACCACCAGGAAGCGCAATCATCGGGCGAAGATCCGGTGGGATTACCGGTACTACAGTGAGCACTAGATCTTCTGGCTTAATCCCAGCCGACTGCATCCCCTCAAGCGTCTTGAGCCGCTTCTGAATTTTCTTTTCCTTTTGGCCTTTAGCATTCTCCGCCTCAGCGTGGAGTTCTTCAATCAACTTATCAAGATCAATCTCATCAAGGAGTTTCTTAATCGCCGTAGCACCCATCTCTACCGTAATCAAATCTTCGTATTCCTCTGGCAAATTACGGTAATCCACCTCTGTGATTACCCCGCCTTTCTTAAACGAATCCAAGATATTCTTTCTAGTAGTCCAATCATCTTCCAAAGCCTTTAATTCTTCATCTCGCTGTTCAGCAAGCATTTTTATATCGGCATTTTCAACCTTAGCGGCTTCAGTATAACGGATATTAATTGCTTCCCTTGCTGCAATCGTTTGCTGTTCCAAACTTTCCAAAGTCTTTTGGATTTCCTCATCCTTTGCATCAACTATCAAATAAGTCGCAAAATATACCACTTTTTCGATGTTTTTCACGGTAATATCAAGAAGAAGCGACAAAGCCGAAGGTACACCTCTCATAAACCAAATGTGAGCCACCGGTGCGGCTAGAGCAATATGTCCCATCCGTTCACGCCGAGTGATAGACTTGGTAACTAAGTTACCTTCCTTATCTACCGCTGCTTCACGTGAGCGCACGCCCTTGAGCTTAGAATCATGCGGGTTAATATCTTTAGTTGGCCCAAAAATCCTTTCACAAAAGAGACCATCTCTTTCTGGTTTTTGAGTCCGATAATTGATAGTTTCTGGCTTTGTGACTTCACCATAACTCCAATTCAATATATCATCCCGGCTTGCCACCGTGAGTCTAATTGAATCGAAGTCGGAAGCACTGATAAAATTATCCATCCAGGCCATATTTACTCCTCTCCTCCGAGATCAACGGTACCCTCATCCAGTTCCCCCTCTGGCAAGTCATCTTCATCGACCTCAGTTATTTCGATACCTTCTTCTTCCATCATTGCCGCTGCCTCATTTTCATCGAGATCCACAATTAATGGCTCGGTATCTTTCTTATGTTGATCATAAATTGATTGATCGTCTTTTGATTTCTCAATTTCGCGCGAAGTCTTTTCAATCACATCTCCAGCATCCGCCGATTCGCCGTGATCCAAAAGATCTACCTTAAGACCAAGCCCCTGAAGCTCCTTCACTAACACGTTAAAACCTTCTGGAAGCTTCGGACCTTCAATTGGCTCGTGTTTGATAATCGCCTCATAAGCTTTTGCACGACCATATACGTCATCAGACTTAATGGTTAACATCTCTTGGAGTGTAGTAGCAGCACCATATGCTTCAAGTGCCCATACCTCCATTTCCCCAAATCTCTGACCGCCATTCTGAGCTTTACCACCAAGTGGCTGCTGAGTCACCATCGTGTAAGGACCCGTTGAACGCGCGTGAATCTTATCTTCTACCATGTGGTGAAGTTTAAGCATATGCATCACACCTACCGAAGTTCTTTCGTCAAATGGCTCACCAGTCAGGCCATCATAAAGCTGTACTTTACCATCACGCGGAAATCCAGCTTTTTCTAGTTCATCCGAAATCACTTCGTCTGGCACCCCGTTAAACGGTGGGGTCGCCACCTTGTAGCCAAGCGCTCTTGCCGCCATACCAAGGTGAATCTCAAATAGCTGCCCCAAGTTCATACGTGAAGGCACACCCATCGGTGACAAAAGAATGTCAATCGGCGTACCATCTTCCATAAATGGCATGTCTTCTACTGGAAGAATACGAGACACCACGCCTTTGTTACCATGGCGACCTGCAAGTTTATCACCTACGCCAATCTTACGCATTTCCGCCACATAAATCTTAATCTGCTTCAGTACTCCAGCTTTCAGCTCATGTCCCTGTTCACGACATTTGTCTGCATCGTAAACCCGCACATCCACTACTTTGCCTACCGAAGAACCGTTCATCCTTACCGAAGTATCACGCACATCATTGGCTTTTTCACCAAAGATTGCGCGAAGCAGTCTCTCCTCAGAGCTTAATTCTCTTTCACCCTTTGGTGTAATCTTACCAACTAGAATATCACCATTCTTAACCTCAGAACCAATCGTTACAATACCATCTTCACCAAGGTGTCTCAAAGAATGCTCAGAAACATTTGGAATATCACGCGTTACTTGCTCTGGGCCAAGTTTAGTATCACGCACCTCTACATCAAAATCTTTGATATTGATAGAGGTAAGCGCATCGTCTTCTACCAAACGGTTAGAGATCACGATCGCATCGTCCATGTTGTAGCCACGCCATGGCATAAAGGCTACTAGAAGGTCGCGCCCAAGAGCTAGTTCTTTATTATGTACCGAAGCCCCCTCAATCAGCACATCACCTTTCTTAACCTTCTGACCACGTCTCACCACACAGCGTTGGTTATAGCAACGATCATCATTGGTCTTCTCGAAATGCACGACTTTATACTCATGTTCAGTACCATTATCGTATTTCACCACAACAGATTTACCATCAGCCTTTTCAACTTCACCAGCACCAGTCGCCACAATCAGCTGCGAAGTATTTTTAGCAACCTCTCCCTCAATACCGGTGCCCACAATCGGATTATCAGTTTTGAGAAGTGGCACCGCTTGCTTCTGCATCGCACAGGCCATCAAAGAACGGTCAACCCGGTTCTTTTCTACAAACGGAATTAAAGAAGCCGACACACCTAGAATTTCCTTATGCGCCGCATCCACGTGAGTCACACTGCTCGCTTCCACCTGAGCTGGCCTGCCATGCATCCGTGCCGACACCCAATCTTCCTCAAATTTACCGTTTTTATCTAATTTTACAGAAGCATCAGCAATGATTTTATCGTCTTCTGTAGCGGCATCCATATATACAACTTCATCAGTCACTTTACCGTTTTTTACTACTCTATAAGGCGCTTCGATAAAGCCATATTCATTAATTCTGGCATAAGTTGCAAGGTTAAGCACTAGTCCCACGTTACCACCTTCCGGTGTTTCTACGGTACAAATTCTACCGTAATGGGTTGGGTGAGCATCACGGACATCAAATCCAGCTCGTTCCCGGGTAAGACCCCCAGGGCCCATTGAGGAAAGACGACGCTTGTGAGCAAGTTCTGAGAATGGGTTTACCTCATCCATCAGCTGCGAAAGCTGTGAAGTTGAGAAAAATTCCTTCACGGCAGCTACTACTGGACGTGGATTAATCAACTGAAGTGGCACCGCGTCATCCGGATTTGCCATTGACATCCTATCAAGAATATTGCGCTGAAGCCTTAGCATACCTAGACGAAACTGCCTTTGCACCAATTCGCCAACCAATTTCACTCTACGATTTGAGAGCGAGTCAATATCATCCGCCGGATCCTGTGTGTTATTAAGACGGATAATCTCTGAAATAATCGCTACCACGTCCTTCATCTGAAGTGTACGATATACCGGTTCATTTGGCGTGTCAAACCCAAGTCTTCGATTTATCTTAAAACGACCGACCCTAGAATAATCATAACGCTTCGGGTCAAAGAACATCCGGTCAATCATTGACTTGGCATTTTCTACCGTAGCGAGATCACCCGGACGAATTCTTCGGTAGACTTCAAGCAAGGCCTCGCCCTGTGTCGAACTCGGGTCTTTCTCCAAAGTTTTTTCAATAAACTTCTTGTCGCCGTTATCAACTTCCGCAAAAGCCTTCTTAATTTCGCTCTCTTTCATGCCAAGAGCTCTAAGGAAAGTCGTTACCGGAATCTTACGACGACGATCAATCTTTACGCTAATTACTCCATTAGCCGTAGTCTCAAACTCTAGCCATGCCCCACGACCAGGAATAACTTTAGCTCCGTAAAGGTTCTTTACTCCGATATTTTCTGCAGTGAAAAACACCCCCGCCGAACGAATCAACTGCGATACAATCACTCTCTCGGTACCATTAATGATGAAAGTCGCCCTCTCAGTCATACATGGATAATTGCCAAAATAAATCTCTTGCTTTTTCTTTTCCTTGGTTTTTTTGTTTTCGAGCTCTACCACCACATAAAGTGGTTTTTCATAAGTTGCTAAATTATACTTAGCTTCTTGCTCAGACTCCTGAGGCTCTTTAAATCTATATTCCTTGAAACGGAGCGAAAACTTTTGACCAGTATAATCATCGATCGGATTAAGCTCGTCAAAAACCTCTTGCAGCCCATTTTCAATAAAATCCTCCCATGACTTCTTCTGATGAATAGCCATATCGGGAACATCCACCGCACGATCATTCTCGGTAAAGAATACTCGCTTTTCTTGCTTGGGTTCTGTTGCCATTATACCTCTTATTATTAGTGTTTAGTGTATCTTTTGACAGCACGACCTCCTCCAGTCGAGCTATCTCAGCGCCGAAGATTACTGCCTAGCCTTCTCTAAAAGATTGCCGTTTCTTTTAAAGTTTTTTGGGCACAGCACACTACTTCTTGAATACTATTATAGCACAAAAATCTTCCAAATTCAATATCAAAACGCCAAAAAACTTATTTTTTAACATGTGGAAAAGTTTTTACAAAAAAATGTCAAAAAAGCCCTTGCGGTTAGAAAAAACCTTATGTATAATCATATACAAGCTAACTAACTGCGAGTTTGCTTAAAGAGATAAGTTGAGAGCTTATATATGTCTAAAAAACGCCCTACCGTTGAGGGCGCTTTTTGGATTTTATTCCTAGGAATTAATCATATATCTAAATCGTCCAAATCGGCCAGCTCCGCACGAGTTTTCTCAGCAAGCTCAGAATGACCTTCCTCCTCTGGTTCCTCTGCATCAGTTTCTTCTTCTACTTCCTCAACTTCTTCTACTTCTTCCTCTGGTTCATCGGGTTTCTCAATATTTTTAGGTCTAGCCGGACGCTCTGCGCCATCATCATCAGTGTTTACAATCTTGAGATTATAGCGAGCATCTTGCTTGGTCCCAAGCGCCCTTAAAAGCACTCTGATAGATTGCGCCGTAGCACCACGCCTACCAATAATCCTACCTACATCCTCTGGGTCCACCGTGAGAGATAAAAGCACGCCTTTCTCATCAATCTTACGATCTACAGAAACTTTATCCGGGTTGTTGACTAAGGTTTTTACGATATATTCTACAAATTGCTGGTCAATAGTAGCCATTATTTTCTCCCAATTATTTTATATATCACCATTATAGCACAAAGGTTTAGCTTTTACACCTTGTATTTTTGAGAATTTCATGCTAAAATCAAGAGAATAATAAATTTTAAGGAGAAAATATGCTAGCGATTCGCATGCAACGTAATGGCCGCACGCACCTCCCGGTGTACCGGATAGTCGTCCAAGAATCCCAGCGTCACCCTCTTTCCGGGCGCGTTGTGGCTGAGGTCGGCAGTTACAACCCTAATACCAAGGCTCTCACTATGGACAAAGCAGCCGTAGAAAAATACCTATCAAACGGCGCTCAGCCTAGTTCTCGGGTAGCCTTTATTCTTAAGAAAAACGGCATCAAGCTACCAAAATGGTACAAAGAAGCCCCCAAGAAGAATAAAACCGCCAAACACGCTGACAAACTCAGAAAAAACCAACCAAAAGAAGAAGCCCCAGCCGAAGCTCCAGCCGAAGAAACAGCAACAGCAGAAGCATAAAAATAGCCCCATCAGGGGCTATTTTTATTGTTCAGTGTGTATGTTTTTCTTAAACCTGTCTACCTCCGGCCCCAATTTCTGTCGGAATTTTTTCACCCCTTCCTTGGCTGCCTCTGTCTGCGCTTCTTGTTTTGAATGCCCCTCTCCTGAAGAAAATAGTTCCCCGTTTATATACATCCCCACCGCAAAATGTTTATCATGATCCGGCCCATCTTCTCTAAGAGTCCGATAAGTCGGCGTCGCTCCATCCACTTTTTGTGAAAGCTCCTGCACATAGGACTTCGGATCTCGCCAGGTCCCCTCCTCAATAATCGTATCAATTTTTGAAAGGATATGTTTATCAATAAAAGCCTTCGCCGTGTCGTACCCTTGATCAAGATAAATCGCCCCAATCACCGCCTCAAAACAATCCGCCATAATCACCTCATGCGCTCGAGCCGACCCCTGTTTTTCACCCTTAGAAAGCCGAACCAGCGGCTCATATCCTAGTTCAAATCCCGCCGCCCCAATCGATTCCGTCCGAACCAACGCCGATCTAAGCGCCGTCATAATTCCCTCAGATTCATTATATCGCCGATATAAAAAATCCGAAGAAACTAACTCAAGCACCGCATCCCCCAAATATTCCAACCTTTCGTTATGATGAACATTGTTCGAACGATGCTCATTTACATAACTTCTATGTGTAAGTGCCGTCACAAGCAAAGCAATATCATTAAACTCAAATCCCAATCTTTCTCTTGCGAATTCCTGATATGGCTTCACATCTATACCATTCATAAAACCTCCTTAAAACCTTAAAAATCCCCCGACCGGATTTTACGTTTTGCTATCAACATTAATTTTTCTATATCATCATATTCTATTAAGTCAAGCGCCTCCGTAAAAGAAAACCATTTAATCCCCTTCATCCACTTCTCTGCAGTCGGCATTTCTCTAGCATCAAGCGCCTGCACCAAATAAATCTGCGTAGTCATTAGTACCAGTTTATCCGCCCGACGATATTTGAAATGAATTTTGCCTAGCCACGTCAAAATGTCAAAATTACGTAGTCCCGTCTCCTCCTCAATCTCACGTCTTGCCGTCATCTTAGCCGTCTCACCCGGCTCAATATGCCCCTTCGGTATCGTCCATCTACCCTTAGAATCCTGAATCAAAAGCACTTCAATATCTTTTCTATCCGCTGTTAGTCGAAAAACAATCCCACCCGAAGTCGGTTCCCTCACAATCTCTTGGATTGCAGTTCTTTTCTTGAATACCGCTGAAGTAAGTTTCTTTAGCGGCGACTCTTTAATCTGCTCTGTCGGCAACGCTTCTGGCACCTTGAGAGCTCGTCTAGCCACCGGCTCACCACTACTTCTTGTTCTCGCCGATGTCCTCGCCGTCTTTTGCGACCCTTGAGCCATCCTTCTTGTTAGTCTGTTTTGATTCATTGTTTTCTTCTATCACAATTCCGAGTTTTTTAAAGGCAGTTCCGAGCACACCATTTACAAAACGCGACGACGAATCCGATCCAAAGGCTTTCGCCAATTCTACCGCCTCGTTAATTGCTACCTTCGGTGGCACCGTATCCTGACATTCCGAAAGTTCATATAGCCCCATCCGAAGAATATTTCTATCAATCGCCGAAATTGCCGCAATTGGCCACTCTGGAGCCATTGGAGCAAGGGTTTTATCCAAAGTCTCAAAATTATCCACCACATGGTGCGTCAATTCATACACAAACTCCGTATCCCCCAAAGTTCCCTCATATGGTTCAATATTCTTCGCGATAATCTTATCAAGATCGACTTCTGGGTCGTGCGCGAGGGTCCTACATTCATATTCGTACAAACTCTGTAGGACAATAACTCTACCTAAATGCCGATTACTTGCCATAGGCTATGCTTTCTTTTCCTTCCGGGTCTTTACTTTCAAATTCGGTGTCTTCTTCTTCGTTTCAAAGACCTTCACCGGAGATGTTTTGTTAACTTTACGAGCCAACTTGAGACGAAGATGACTTCTCCGAAGTCCAGTCTTCCGTGGGCTACTCTGTTTTTTAGGTTCAGGCATTTTGCTCCTTTATTGATATATAATTTAAACCATTGTACCACTATTTTTGTTTTTCCGCAAGGCATAGAAAAAATCTAAAACACTATTCTGTCTAGACTTAACTTATCATCAGGATATGACGGGTGAGATTGCAGACGAGACCAAAACTTTAGATTTCTTTTAACGCTCGTCTAATCGCAGGCCGATCAAACCCCACAATGCGTTTATCATTTATCTCTGTCACCGGCACTGTAGAAATATCCGGATACTTAGTAGCATCCACTTCCTCATATTCCACCCCAAGTTCATCCAGCCAGTCCATCAAAGCATGACAATAAGCACAAGTCGGCGTAGTATAAACTTTTATCATGTCTCTATTATACCATATAGTGCGATTCCAGCGGCCACCGATACATTAAACGATTCTTTCTTGCCCATCATCGGTATTTCCACAAAAACATCTATAAACTCATACAAATCCGGCGAAATCCCCTCCACCTCCTCGCCCAAAATTAGGACAATTTTATCCCCAATTTTCTCCTTCAAATGAATATCATTTAAGGAAAGCATCTCTTTTGAGATATTATTTTCCAGCCCCACGACCTTAAAACCTTGTGTCTTATAGTCTGATAAAAGCGCCATCAAATCTTCCGCCACCTCTGTTTTTACCATATCCTCCGCCCCGAGTGCCGTCTTATGAATCTCGCGGTCCAACTTTTCCCGAAGATGAGGTAGTAAATTAGGATCATGCACCCGTGGCGTATAGCCAGACAAGATCACCTCACTCACTCCAAACCCCTCCGCCGTTCTCAGAATCGCACCTACATTATAACAAGACCGAATGTTATGTAAAACCAAAACTACTTCCATCACATCTCCTTGATCCTTTTCGCCTCAAACAGCACCGTCGGCACCGCTGGTGGCGGCGTAAAATCCGTCGGTCTCAAAGGATAGCGAATTTTAGTCTGATAATCTTGAATTAATTGTAGCCCCAGCTGAGAGGTATAATGCCTATCTGTATTTAAAAGCTTGAGCGCAAACTGCTTTTGCAAAATCAAATAAAACGCCTCTGGCGGGTTCTCCGCCTCAATCAATTTATGTACAATTGCAGAACTGAGATGAAACGGCGGGTTTGAAAACACTTTATACTCTTCTCTCGGTAATTCAAAATCCAAAAAATCCTGCTCCACCAATTCTACGTTTGTAACCTGATTTTTCGCCAAATTATCTCTTAATTTCTTAGCCGTAACAGGGTCCGGTTCTATCGCAATCACCCTCGCCGCCTTTTTTGAAAGCGCCGTCGTAATCACTCCAGAGCCCGCCCCAATCTCCACCACTTGGTCTCGCTTTTTGATATTCGAATGTCCAATTAGCATCAAAGCCAACCTCGGACTTCTCAAAAAATGTTGCGAGAGCAGATGGTTTCGCATTTACACCACCAGATTTACCAGCTTAGCCTTTTTCACAAAAATCTGCTTTTTGATACCACCCTCGGTATATTTCTGAACTTTTTTGTCATCAAGCACCGTTTTCATAATCTTTGCTTCATCTTCAAGATCATCCGCCGGCACATCAAATTTAGCCCTGAGCTTCCCATTAATCTGCACTACCACCGTCACAGTATCGGACACCAAATATTTCTCATCCCACTTTGGCCACTCATCATCCGCTCCTAATTTCTCCAGCATCTCCGATGCCAAATGTGGCGCAAACGGCTTAAGAAGTTTAGCTAGCGCCGTCAAATCTTCCGACGAAGCCCCAGTTTTATAAAGCTCATTCACATACTCCATCAGTGCCGCCACCGCCGTATTGAAGTTATACTTGTGGATGTCCTCTGTCACTTTCTTAATCGTTTTATTTCTGAGCGCTAAGGATGTCTTTTCGAGACCGTCTTGCGACGACGGGAGCAAGGAGAGCGAAGTCTCGCCCGTAACGACGGGCCGAGACGAGCGCGTCGAGGAAAGACCATCCTTAGCGCTCAGCAAGTTATAACACCGATTAAGAAAGCGGTAGACGCCTCCGACGGACCTTGGGTCCCACGCCGCGTCCATATCGTACGGTCCAATAAACATTTCATAAGTCCTCAGAGTATCCGCCCCATACCCATCATTGATTACGTCTAGTGGATCAATCACGTTACCTTTGGATTTACTCATCTTCTTACCATCCGGTGCATTAATATAGCCGTTATATAAAAGTCTCTTAATCGGCTCGCGGAAAGGCAAATACCCCTGGTCAGCAAAGAATTTACACCAAAATCTGATATAAAGAAGATGCGCCACTGCATGGTCTGCCCCCACATAGAAGTCCACCGGTTCCCAGTATTTAATCGCTTCCGGGTCCCAAGCCGCCTCTGTATCGTGTGGCGAAGCATACCGCCACAAATACCAAGATGAGCAAGCATAACCATCCAGCGTATCGGTTTCGCGCGTCATTTCTTCCATATGAACTTCACCGGTCTTCGGGTCCTTCACCGGAATTTCTACTTTCAGCCAATCTTCAGCTTTAGCAAGTGCCGACCGCCCCGAATCATCCGGTTGGTAATCCGTTACTTCAGGGATAATTACCGGCAATTGATCTTCCGGGATCGGGTGTGCATTTCCTTCCTTATCATACGCAATCGGAATCGGACAGCCCCAATACCGTTGCCGAGAAATCAACCAGTCACGCATTCTATAAGTCACTTTTGGTGTACCATAGAGATCTCTATCAACGAGCTCTGTCTCTATAATCGGAAGATCAAATTTCTCCGCAAATTCACGGTCCCTCTCATCCATCGCCGGCACCGCCATAATCGCCCCCGTACCGTATCCAGCTAGCACATAATCCGCCACCCAAATTGGGATTTTCTCTTTCGTAGCCGGATTTATCGCATAAGCCCCAGTAAACACACCTGTTTTTTCCTTATTCTCCTGCCGCTCTACTTCTGATTTCTTCAGCGCCTCCGCCTTATACTTCGCCACCGCATCCTTACAATCATCACTCACGATATAATCAAGCCCAGCATACTCTGGAGCGAGAACCAAAAACGTCGCACCCTTAATTGTATCAGGCCGAGTGGTGAAGACAGTGATAGAGTTCCCAGTGAATTCGAGGGACTCCGGAGCGCGGCAGCGCGAGGATGAGCGCCGGCCACCCGTGGCGACGGGCTGGCCGGACGCGGCCCGAGAATCCACTGGAAACTCTATCAAAGCACCAACACTTCGCCCAATCCAATTCTTTTGCATCGTTTTGATTTTCTCTGGCCACTCCAGACTGTCAATTTCATCAAGCAGTTCGTCCGCATACTCTGTGATTTTGAAAAACCACTGCTTCATCTTTTTCTTTTCAACTTCATGTCCACACCGCCAACATTTCCCATTCTCTACCTGCTCATTAGCCAGCACCGTCTTATCTTCCGGACACCACCACTGATAAGACTCTTTTTGGTAAGCTAGCCCCTTCTTATAAAGTTGCAAAAAACACCACTGCGTCCACTTATAATACTCTGGCGAAGAAGTATTAATCTCACGCGACCAATCAATCGCATAACCAAGCCTCTTGGCCTGTTTACGAAAATTATCAATATTGGTCTTCGTCACCTCTTGTGGCGCCATCCCAGTTTTAATTGCATAATTCTCTGCCGGCAGTCCAAAAGTATCATACCCAAACGGCCGGAGCACATTTAAGCCCTGTTGTTGATAGAACCGCGTAAGCACGTCCACAATAGTAAAATTTCTCACATGCCCCACATGAAGCCCCGCCCCACTCGGATATGGGAACATCTCAGCTAGCATCATCTTCGGCTTGCCAGTAACCTCAGAAACCTTAAAAGGTTCTTCCTTTTCCCAAATTTTCTGCCATTTTTCTTCTATTTTTAGCGGTTCATATCTTTCCATATCTGTAATTATACCATAAAAAGAGGACATTTCCACGTCCTCTTTTCAAATCGCATCTGTTCTACTTACGTAGTTTAGCAAATTTAACCGCTCCAGCCAGTGTAGCAACCACAGCAACCGCCACCACCGACAAACTCATCGATGCAGTTGCCGAACCGCCTTCAACAGAGGTTGCCGCACCAGTATTTACCGATGGTGCAAAAACATCTTTATATGCTACAAGATAGGTTGAAAACTTATCTGCTGGAAAAGTAATTGATCCTGTCGCTTCATCAAACTCCACATCATCAATCTCAATCACCTCCGTATGAGCCGCCCCCTCCTTATCATAATATATATGATAAGCTAGCACCTTAAACACTCTCTTATATCCAGCCGCCGCATCCGTAAATCCATCAATCACCACTGTCTGCTTACCAGTCAGTTCTTTCAGCGTACCAATTTTTTCACCATTTGCATAAACTTCCACATCAACATTATAATACTTAACATTACCAGAAAAAGTTATATCTAGTTTATCAAGCAAAGCCGACTTAACTTTTTCATCTACTTCAGATTCTGCTAAAACTCCTACCGCCACCTTAGTTGTCAACTCTTTACCAGTCTCTGCAGCTTCCCAAATCGCCATTGAATCATCACCAAAAGCATTGATTTCTCTTTGATCTACCCCATTATAAGCCGCTTCAATTTTCCTCTGGCATTCCACCTCAGCTGCAGCCTTCTGCTCTTCAGTCGCATTTTCATCACGATACACTGCCAAAAACAAACGTAGTACCTCCCGACTCGCCATCTCCTACATCAGCCATCAAGTAATAACTATCAGACATATCAACCACCGTAATACTAGCTTTTTTTACCGCCTGAACAGTAAACGGCTCCTCCCTATTCACTACTTTTTGGACTCTTTCATAATTATTCCTTACTCTGCTAACATCACCTCTATTACCACCTTTATCACCATCAGTGCCTACCATCCCTTCAGCCGGGCCTTCATCCACCAAACCTACCGACCCAACTTCCACCGGCTCCGCATATGCTCCTACCGGAAAAATCGAGACCGCCGACAGTCCCAAAGTTAATGCCGAAACCCCGTAGGCAAACCGCTTTAAATGTTGTTTTTTCATCTAATCCTCCTCCATTAAAGATTAATAAAAAAATAAACAATATATATCGCGTATTGCCCACAAACACACTCTATATTGCTTTCATTATATCACACTTCCCAAATTACGTAACAATTTTGCACACCAAACATCCACCGGTTATACCAGTGGATGCTTATCGGGTTGTCACTAAAACAGTTTCAAATTATTTTTTGCGATAAATTCTCCGTTGAACCCTGCGATACATCTTAAGTACAGCAGGCGCAGCAATCACAATAGTCATCACCACAATAGTGTTAATCAATCCTACATAATCTTCTTTTGACGCCGGCGTAATCACCCCATGCGTAAAGACACCTGTATTAGGAACTATCGTACCTGTCCCCTCATCAGTATCTACATAAGTAATTGCAAAAGTTGAAAGTCTATCTGTCTCAGTTACCAAATATTTTTCATTTTGGACCGATTCAAGCCGATCGACTACCTTTTCACCACTCGCTGTTTTGTGCCCACGTACGACATAGAAAATTCGTTTAATCCCCGCCGGCACTTCCAAATACTTTTCTGGAATTTCCAGTATCAAGGAAACCGGGCCATCTAATTCCAAAACCGTCCCCATTACAATTTCTTCGCCATCTTTTACCGCAAGTATCATAATAGCCCCATCATAAATCGCTGCTACCGCTTCCTCATCGCCTAATTCTGACAAAATTTCATTATACGCTTCTGCCTGCTCCCAATCTTTGTCATCACGTATATCAGAGAGTTTCCTAGTTTCCAATTTATAGCCATTAGACAGAGCCGCCTTAACTAGCTCCACTCCGCTATATTCTACGCCACCAATTTCTCCTACCCCTAGTATCACATTCTCGTTTGAGCTTTCACCAGTTTTTATCAAATCTGTTATTTCCTTAGTCACAAAATCCGCTATCATCTCAGCTTCGGCTTCACTTTCCGATTCGTCGCCTTCTGCTGGCTCAGCACCATACACCACTATCGGCATTGTGCCACCAAAATTTGACGCAGCAAATGTTAGTGCGCCATCTCCTACCGTTGTAGCAGTTACCACAAAATCTTCCAGCGTCACAGCATCAGACGCAGTAAATGTCGTATGGCGCTTAGCAGAATCGTTAATCAAACTACCAAAATCATAGGTTTCACCAACCGCCAGATAAACTCTCTCCGGCAAATTTACCACTTCCGGCTCATCCACCATATAACGATAGCTACCTTCGTCTATCTCAAATACTTCACGTTCCGCAACTATGTAACTATCATCAATCAAGCTCGAAAACTCTCCACCACTCACCGACATTCCAAAGCTATGTTCGGATTTGCTACTATTGATAGCTACAGCAGCTTTAGTTTGGCCATAATATTTACCATCTTCTACCCTAATGCTCACATCGCTCAAATCCTGCTTTCCATCATCCACGGTCGAATAAACCCCGTATCGATTTCCCGTCGCCTCAGCATATTTAATAGTCACATCCGAAACATCCCCATTATTTGTAATCCAAATACCATAATATAGGCTAGCAGTATAAACACCGTTATTTATCAGCACCGTACCGCTATTTATCGATAAAGCACCACGATTACCGTATATAGTTACTGGGTTTGCAATATTTCCTGCTGTCGTACCAATCGTCGCCGTGCCGCCACCAATAATGAGGGCATAAGCACCGTACCAACTTCCAGTACTATCACTATGTGTTTCATCGGTCGAGTAATTTTCCATCGTCACGCCATCATGAATATTCAAAACCCCATCGCTATAAACACAAGCGTTCCCACCAGCCGTAGCATACATATGCATATCAGCCGATTCAATCGTCAATGTACCACCTGGGCGATTTTTAATGGTTGAGCCACCACCCTGACCGCGATCTATAAATGTACCGCTTTTGACAGTCATAGTGCCATAATTATCAATCAAACCCCAAGCTTCATTCATTT
This sequence comes from uncultured Candidatus Saccharibacteria bacterium, assembly GCA_964406725.1. Classification (GTDB taxonomy): domain Bacteria; phylum Patescibacteriota; class Saccharimonadia; order Saccharimonadales; family Saccharimonadaceae; genus Nanosyncoccus. The sequence continues at coordinate 42,905 of CAYOSV010000002.1, forward strand.
CTTCAGTAGTAGCATCAGTTATTGTGCCATTACCAGTTATAATCAAAGTCCCGTTATTTCTTAAACCCCTTGGTCCATCATTTCGGAGTACCAAAGTATGCCCAGCCAAATCCAAATTCACCGTCCAGCCAGCATTCACTGCCATATAATCATTTTCGCCATAAGTCTGCTCAATATCTCCAGCAAGAGTTATATTGATACTCCCAGACTCCCCCTCCCAAGTGCTATCAAAAGCCGCCAAAAGTTGTTCAAATGTAGAAACTTGCACGTCAGTCGTCGCAGCCAAAACCGGCCCCTCCGCCATCACCCCCATCGGCGTCACCAACTGCCAAGCCAACCCACACATAAGGGTAAACGCTATAGCTATACAAAAAACTTTATTTTTTCTACTCATTTGACCTCCACTCATACTCACATTATAAACGTATATGCTTTAAAAATCAATACAAAATCATTTTCGAATCTACAGACGCCATCGCCAGTGCTAGAAGTGAACTGTGACAGACTTAACTGGATTTTATGGATAAGAAAATTATAATCAAAAACAAAGTCAGGACATGCGCCTGACTTTGTTTTCGTACTAGTTTTCTTTTTTGGTATTTCTTTTCCAAAAAGAAAGACCGAAGCGAAGCGATTACCAAACTTTTACAAGGATTTCCCCACCAAGATGGTTTTTCTTGGCATCTTTCCCAGTCATGAGGCCTTTAGAAGTGGAAACGATAATAATTCCACGCCCAGACTTCACGGTTGGAAGATCCACCGCCGCCGAATATACCCGACGACCCGGCTTAGAAATCTTGGTAATCTCAGAAATCTTAGCTACAGTACCTGGCTCGTTGATGACGATGTGAAGCATCCCACGTGGAGTGCCTTCAATAACGTCAAAAGAAGCTAGATAACCATTTTTGACCAAAAGCTCTACTACAGCCTGCTTTAACTTGGAAGTAGGAACGAGAACTTCAGTCTTATTTACCTGCACAGCATTACGAATACGTGTGATCAGGTCTGCAATTTGATCTGTTGATTGTAACGACATATTTTCTCCTTTCTCCTTACCAACTACTCTTTGTTACACCTGGAATTTCGCCCTTGGAAGCTTTTTCCCGGAAATTAATACGACTAAGCCCAAACCGACGCATATAACCACGTGGACGTCCATCGAGCATATCACGGTTCTTGAGCCTGGTTGGCGAAGCGTTGCGAGGAAGTTTCTGCAAACCCTCAAGATCGCCCGCTGCTTTCAGCTCTGCGCGTTTAGCTTTATATTTTTCATTCATTTTGCGCCGTTTTTCATCACGAAGCACTGCTGATTTCTTAGCCATATTACTTCGCCTCCTTCTCAAACGGCATCCCGAAAGATTCTAGCAATTTATAACTTCCTTCCTTTGAGCCATTTTTAATAATAAATGTGATTTCAAGACCATGAAGGGCTGCCGCATCTTCAAAGGTAATCTCTGGAAATACGGTTTGCTCTTTAAGGCCAAGGTTGTAGTTGCCTTGCTTATCAAAAGCTGTCCGGCTTACACCATGAAAATCACGTACGTGTGGCAACGCGACATTAATCAAACGATCCACAAATTCGTACATCTTGTCATTTCTAAGTGTAGTGAGATAACCTACTGGTGCGCCCATCCCTTTACGAATCTTAAAGGTCGCGATGGACTTTTTAGCCAATCTCGATGTCGCCGCCTGGCCGGTAATTTTTGCAATGGTAAGAGCTACCGTCTCGGTAAACTTCTTATCCTCACGTTTCTTACCTACACCAGAAGACACTACTACTTTTACGAGCTCTGGTACTTGGTTGATATTTTCAAGCCCTAGCTCCTTTTGTAGTTTCGCCTTCAGCTCTGAATTATAGAGAGCCTTGAGGCGTGGTTGTGCTTTTGCAGCAGCCGTTTTCTTTTCCGCCATTACTTAGCTCCTTTCTTTGCTTTCTTAGCTTCTTTTTCGGCCTTTTTCTCAGCCTTCTTGTCTGCTTTGCTGTCAACTTTTTTCACACTCGACTTCACAAATTTAGCTGCTTCCACAAGCTTCAAATTTGAAAAGTCAATCCCGAGACGTACAGTCTTTTTGTCGCCTCTAGGATTAAACTGAGTCCTCTTGAGGTTGCGCTCACGGACACCAATGCCTTCAAGCATAGCTTTGCCACTTTCGCGGTCAATCCCCACAATTTTCGCCTCAGTCCCCTTATAAGAACCAGAAATTACCATAACTTTGTCGTTAATCTTCAAACTTTTCATTATAGTACCTCCGGCGCAAGGCTAATAATCTTGTTAAACCCGAGATCACGAAGTTCGCGAGGGATTGGACCAAATACACGTGTACCACGTGGGGTTTTGTCCTCATTCACGAGCACAGCAGCGTTTTCATCAAAACGAATCGTTGAACCATCTGGACGACGAATCGGAGCTTTTGTGCGGACAATCACTGCCTTTACCACAGCTTTTTTCTTTACACCACCTGTAGGAGAAGCGTCCTTGACTGAACAAGTTACAATATCACCTACATGAGCATAGCGAGCGCGAGTACCGCCAAGTACTCGGATTACTCCAAGTTCCTTTGCGCCACTGTTGTCAGCTACTTTGAGTCTACTTTCTTGCTGAATCATTACTTATCCTCCCCTTCTTTAGCTTCAGCTTCAGCAGCTTTAGCAGCTTCAGCGGCCTTCGCCGCTTTTGCGATCTCGTCTGCTCCTACTTTTTTCTCTTCTTTAATTTCAGTTACATCTTCCTTAAGTTCCACTGTACCACGTGCTTTCTCAATCACCTTGACTAGAGTATAAGCTTTAGTAGCAGATATTGGACGGCAAGATGCAATTTCTACACGGTCACCCTTATGAGCTTCATTTTTCTCATCGTGTGCAGTATATTTACGAGTTTTCGTATATTGCTTACGATAGAGAGGATGAGTTTCCCGAGAAACGATCGAGACGGTAATAGTCTTATCGCGCTTATCAGAGGTGACAGTTCCAACTAGTGTATGTGCCATTTTAAAACTCCTCTTTCTTAATTATTTTACATTTCACCGGCAATTTGTGTGAAGCGAGTCTGAGTGCTTCACGCGCCTGCTCCTCAGTCACATCAGCGATTTCAAACATCACGGTTCCAGCTTTTACCTTTGCTACAAAGAACTGTGGCTCACCTTTACCAGAACCCATTTTTACATCAAGTGGCTTCTTGGTTACAGGTGTATGTGGGAAAATCCGAATCCAAATCTTACCACCACGCTTAATGTAGCGGGTAATCGCCTGACGAGCGGCCTCAATTTGCTTTGAAGTAACCCGTTCGTTATCAAGTGACATCAGCCCAAAATCACCAAAAGCTACAGTATTGCAACGCGTAGCGATACCCTCATTCTTGCCTTTTCGCACTTTACGATGTGCGGTTTTCTTTGGTAGTAAAATAGCCATAATTATTTCTCCCCCTTATAAATCCAGACCTTTACACCCACAATCCCCGCAATTGTTGGTGCATGATGACAATAAAAGTCAATGTCAGCCCTGAGAGTATGTAGCGGCACCGACCCCTCAATAAACTTCTCTCTACGGCTCATTTCAGCACCATTCAATCGTCCTGCTACTTCAATACGTACCCCCTTAGCACCAGCATTCATCGTAGAAGATAGCGCCATTTTTACTGCTCGACGAAAATTCATCCGCTTACCCAGTTGAAAGCCGATGTTCTCAGCTACGAGTTTAGCGTTAAGCTCTGGCTTCTTAACTTCTTCCACGTTAATCCTGATTGGACCTTCTACAATCTTTTCTAACTCTTTTTTAAGCTCATTGATGCCTGCACCCTGTTTACCAATCACCGCGCCTGCCTTAGCAGTCAAAATCGTGATAGTGGTAAGGTTGGCAGAACGCTCAATATTTACCCGTGCAATCGTCGGGCGACTCTTAAACCGATCTTCAATGGTCTTGCGGATTTTGTCATCCTCTACTAGCCAGCGCCTAAAATCAGCCTTTCTAGTAAACCATTTAGATGACCAGTCCTTATTGACCTGCAGACGGTAAGAGATTGGGTTTACTTTCTGTCCCATTACTTTTTCTCCTTTTCTGCCTTTTTATCATCAGTAGCTTTCTTGACTTTCTCGTCACCAGCTACTTCTACAAATATATTACTTGAAATTTTTTCAAACGGAAGTGCACGACCACGCGACGCCGGTTTGTACCGACGCATCCTCGTACCAGACGTCACGATAATTCTAGAAATTCTAATACTCTTCGGGTCAATCGACACCTTACTATTGTTTAAAAGATTAGCATTTGCCGATTCAATAGCTTTACGAACTGCCTTAGCGGCCTTCCGAGGGGTATTTTCAAGAATCACGATAGCATCAGCTACATAGCGATCCCGTACCAAGGAAGCCACAATATTGGTCTTCCGAGGCTGAATATCAATTCCTTTCTCGTATGCATGTGCAAAAATAGTGTTAGCCATAGTTTATGCCTTTCCTTTCGCCGCCGCAGCTTCAGCTGCCTTTTTACCACCATGGCGTTTAAACTTACGGGTAGGTGCAAACTCACCTAGCTTATGACCGACCATATTTTCCGAAATAAACACTGGCACATGAACCTTGCCATTATGTACGGCGATGGTTCGGCCTACCATTTCTGGAGAAATCGTAGATTGACGCGCCCAAGTCTTTATCACGGTGCGATCATCAGCGGAGAGAGCGGCAATTTTCTTGGCTAGTTTGTAGTCCACAAATGGACCTTTCTTCATACTCCTAGACATTATTTCCTCTTTCCTTCGTGGCGACTGCGCACGATCATTTTATTAGTTTTCTTGTTGTGGCGAGTACGGTAACCAAGTGTCAGCTGACCCCACGGAGTACGTGGTGCCTTACCAGTACCGTGACGACCACCATCACCACCACCGTGTGGGTGATCAGTAGCATTCATCACTACACCTCTTACCGTCGGGCGAATCCCCTTGCGACGCTTGCGACCCGCAGCACCAATCTTTACGTTCTGATGTTGAACATTAGAAACCGTACCAATTGACGCTACGCAAGTTTCAAGTACTTTACGAACCTCACCAGATGGCATCTTGAGAGTGGCATAGCCATCTTCTTTTGCCATCAATTGTGCCTGTGCCCCTGCGGCACGTACCATTTGTGCACCTTTACCAGGAGTTAGTTCAATTGCATAAACAAACGTACCCACTGGAATATTTGCTAGTGGCATCCGGTTAGATTCTTCTACTTCTATCTCATCACCAGTCTTAAAAGTGGTGCCCTTAGTCATAGCAGTATCTGCAAGTACGTAATAATATACACCGTTCTCATCTTTTACCCGAGCAATCCGAGCCGAACGGTTTGGATCGTACTCAATCTCCTCTACGACAAAAGTCAAATTCTTTGGTAGATTGTAGGTCATAATGCGATAGTGTCTCTTAACTCCACCACCACGATGACGTACGGTGATGCGTCCCTGATTATTCTTACCGGCCTGTTGCTTTTTGGCTTTGGTCAAAGACTTGAGTGGCTTACGAGTAGTAATCTGATCGTAATCCTCAGTCGTCTTCTGTCTTTGCGCCGGTGTCATTGGGCGATATGATTTAATACTCATTACTTCTTCTCCTTACCTGCATTCTTGTCTGCCTTTTTAGCTTCTTTTTCGGCTTTTTTAGCTTCCTTTTCCGCTTTTTTGGCATCCTTTGCGCTGGTGTTATCATTTTGTTCTTCAAATACTTTGATTGAGTCACCCTCTTTCAAAGTTACGTAAGCAAACTTCTTATCCTGACGGTGAGTAATACCAGGATATTGATGTTTACCCTTGGAATACTTGGTTTTCTTGCCGTTGCGAATCAAAGTCCTTACGTCCGTCACAGTCACGTTAAACTCTTTTTCTACCAATTTAGCGATTTCGAGTTTACCCATGCTTTTCTTTACTGGGAATACATAAGTCCTCTTAAACGATTCAGCGTAGGTTTTCTCAGTAGCACGTGGCTCTAAGATGTTCAATTTTACCTCTGCGGTAGTTTTCATCGTATCAGCCATTACTTATCTCCTTTCAACCACTCAGTGGTAGCTTTAAGCCCTGCTTCAGAGAAAACAATCGCATCAGCATTCATAATGTCAAAAACGTTCAAATACTGTGCTCTTACCAGCTTCAAGTTAGCGATGTTGTTGGTAGATCTGAGCACCTCTGGAGTTTTCTCAGCCGCTACCGCAAGCACATTTTTGCCATCAAGTTTCAAATCTTTCAAAACTTTCACTGCATCTTTGGTCTTGCCAGTTAATTTCACCTCTTTATCTAGCACGATTACAGCTTTGTCAGCATTTTTCATCGAGAGAGCCTGGCACACAGCCTGTCTCTTAGCTTGCTTAGAAAGTTTCTTGGTAAAATTCTCTTCGCCAGTTCTACCAAAGGCCACACCACCGTGCCGCCAGATTGGGTTACGAGTAGAACCAAAACGTGCTCTACCAGTACCTTTTTGCTTCCATGGCTTCTTACCACCGCCTCTTACTTCACCCCGCTTCAAAGTCTTGGCGTGAGATGAACGAGAATTAGCAAGATAGCTATCATAAGCCAATTTCACCAGCTCGTGGTTTTCTACGGAAAGGCCAAATATATCTTTATCTAAAGTTGCCATATTACTCCTTTCCCTCCACCGTTATAATTGATTTCTTTGGACCTGGCACTGCGCCTTTGAGGCCAATCAAATTGTTCTCGGTATCAATGTAGGATACTACGAGATTTTTGACGGTTACCTTGTCGTGGCCCATTCTACCTGGCATTTTCTTACCCTTAAAAACTTTTTGTGGGTACATCGAGCCAATCGAACCAACTCTTCTAATATTTCCCTTAAAACCGTGAGTATTTCTGGATTCGTTGAAATTCCAACGTTTCACCGTACCAGCATAGCCTTTACCCTTAGAAGTACCGGTCACTGCTACTTTGTCACCGATCTTGAAACTCTCTACCGTAAGAGTATCGCCGAGCTTCATATCCTCAGGAACTTTCTCGAGCCTAAATTCCTTCAGAACTTTAGGGCTGATATTTTCGCCGGCCTTCTTTACGTGGCCAGCTACCGACTTGCTCAGATTCCGACCCACACCATAGCCCACCTGCACAGCATTATAACCGTCCGTCTCGACGGTCTTTATCTGAGTCACTGTACAAGGGCCGGCTTGAAGGATAGTTACAGGAGTAACTACACCGTCGTCACCGATGATTTGAGTCATACCAATTTTGGTGCCGATAATGACTTGCATTTTTACCTTTCCTTTAATTTTATAACACTCTTAAAACTAGATTTTCGAGCCGGTTTCTCTGGTAGAGTGTTTTTAGCAACCAGGGACCTAACCCCATATCTAGTTATTAGGCATAATTATAGCACAGTTTTTTAGAGATTACAAGAGGTTTTCTAGCAATTTTCTAAATATGCGTCAATAAATTCATCAATCTTTCCATCCAGCACCGCATCTGTATCCGCCGTCTCATATCCAGTCCTCGTGTCCTTCACCAGCCGATACGGCTGCAAAACATAATTTCGTATCTGTTGCCCCCAACCTGCCGACTCGCCAGCCCTGAGATCCGAAATCTCCGCAGCATCCTGTTCCATTTGCATTTGCGCTAATTTCCCACGCAAAATCTCCATCGCCTTTTCCTTATTCTGATGAAAATTCCGCTCGTTCTGAATCGCTACTGCTATACCCGTAGGCAGATGCGTAATCCTCACTGCCGAATTAGTCGTGTTCACCCCCTGTCCGCCATGTCCACCAGAATGATAAGTGTCAATCCTAAGATCTTTATCATCTATCACCACCTCTGTATCCGAATCAATCACCGGCAAAATCTCCACCAACGAAAAAGAAGTCTGCCTCAGATTATTCGCATTAAAAGGCGACAGCCTCACCAGCCGATGCACCCCATGCTCAGATTTGAGGACCCCATAAGCATTTGGCCCCGTAATCTCATACACAGCAGTCTTAATCCCCGCTTCCTCGCCAGCCGTCCTTTCAAGAAGAGAAGCTTTAAATCCCTTTTTCTCAAAAAATCTCAGGTACATCCGCTCTAGCATCCCCGCCCAGTCCATCGCTTCCGTCCCCCCAGCTCCAGAGGTAATCCTGATAATCGCGTTCGACGAGTCATACGGCCCAGTAAATCGAAGCGCCTTTTTATTTTCCGCCAAATTCTCCTCCATTGCCTCGATTTGCCCCTCTATCTCCGCCTTCAAACCCTCATCCGAAATTGCCATCAACTCCTTCAAATCGTCAATCTGAGTTCTTAAAAGCAAAAATGGTCGTGTCTCCTCTGTCAAACGCGCCAACTCTTGATTTTTCTCAGTTGCGAGTTTCACATCTCGCCAAATCTCCGGCTCCGCCACTTCCTTCTCTAGTGCCTTCAGGTGCTCTATCTTTTCGTCTATCTTTAATTTTTCATATACAGCCAAAAACTCCCCCGCAAGCTTCTCCAATCTTTTTTCTAGTTCCTGCATCTATAATAACTATACCACATCTTATGATTTTCATATATAGGTATATAGCACTAGCGGGAAAGAATGCTCCGTGTCCGCTGCGTCCAAAGCTCCTAATTATCATTATA
>CAYOSV010000003.1:0-45970 GCA_964406725.1 uncultured Candidatus Saccharibacteria bacterium
GAAAAGACTGTAACAGACTTAACTTATCTTCAGGATATGACGGGTGGGATTGCAAGAACAATGAAAATAAGGTTTTTGATAGCATAAATGAGATTTAGACCAGATTTGCGAATGCTATTTTTACCTGACTTTATGTTGTAAAAATAGCAATGAGCAAGTCCAAAGCTATCAAAAACCTTATTTCATTGTTCCTAACATTCCTCAGCGGAATTTCATCATTGAGGAAAATAGTATTTTATTATTTCTATTAGAAAATCATCTATTCGCGAGAGACAAAAAATCTTACGTATCTTCACCCGACCGCATCGTCGGAAACGGCACCGCCTCGCGTCCAGGTACACCCTCTAAAAGCCAAAAGTTCCTTTCGCTATTCCCCCACCCGCAGGCCGGTGGCATACCATATTCTAGCATCTCCACAAAATCCCGGTCTAGCATTTGTGCTTCCGCGTCCCCAGCGTCGCGTGCCGCTTGCTGTTCTTCAAACCGCGCCAACTGGTCCAAAGGATCGTTTAGTTCCGAAAAACCATTGCCCATCTCTGTCCCCGCAATCACTGGATGAAATCTTTCAGTCACCAAAGGATTTTCGGAAGATTTTTTGGCCAGAGGTGAAAGAGACAAAGGCTCTTCAATCACCCAATATGGCCCCGGAGAGGTCTTTCGAATCAATTTCCAAACGTCATCAATCAAATGCGGCGTAGTGGTATTGTCAAGTTTTTTTACAAAATCTTCACGCGACAAATCTTTCGCATCCCAATTTTCAAGCAATACGGAAATTAATTGTTCCCTATCCGGATTGAACACATCCACTCCATATTTCTCCGACAAAAGATCAGCATACTTTACCCGCGGCCACTCACAATCAAGATCAATCTCAAACCCGCCCACATTAAACTTCAAAGTCCCCCAGGTTTCCTTGCAGACGTACTTAATCATCTCCTCATAAAACTTCATACCGTCTTCATAATTTTCGTACGCAGCATAAGCCTCAAACGCAATATGCTCCGGCAAATGCTCGTCATCAATTCCCTCATTTCTGAATCTCGGCCCAATATCATACACCTTCTCAAATCCACCACCAAGGAGCCTCTTAAGTGGTAATTCATGCGAGATACGCAAATAAAAATCCTCATCCAGTGCATCCATGTGGGTGACAAACGGTGTTGCATCCGCTCCACCAGTAGTGTGTTCAAGTACCGGGATATTTACCTCGATAAATCCATGAGAATTCATAAAGTCACGCGTCGCCTGCCAGAATCGCGAACGTCTCACTAATCTCTCCCGCACCTCTGGGTTTACGTTCATATCTACATAGCGTCGGCGGTATCTTTCCTCTTTATTAGTGAACTTTTCAGGTAGTGGTCTCAAAGTCTTCGTCAGAAGTCTCACAAAATCCGCAAACACCGAAATCTCCCCAGTCTGGGATTTGTCTACAAGTCCACGCGCTTCAATGAAATCACCCGTATCAAGCAACTTCACATCCTTTGCGCCAAGCAGTCCGTCTGGCGTAGGTTCAGAGGATGCCTTCATAAAAATCTGCACTTCGCCGGTAATATCGCGAAGTTTCAAAAACACCAACTTTCCAAACGACCGAATCGCCACAATCCTACCGGCCACGACGACTTCCTGCCCCTGTTTTTCGTCAAAATGATTGACAACTTCAGAGATATAAGTATTCCTAGAAGATTTAGACGGATACGGCTCAATCCCTCGTTCTCTCAAAGCGGCTAATTTTTTCAATCTTTCATTTCTATAATCTTCTAGTAACATGAAAATATTATACCATAAAATTAGCTGATTTCCAAAATCTTCACCTTGCGACCGTTAAAATCCAAAGTCTCCCCTACTTTATGTCCCATGATTACTTTACCAATCGGTGATTCGTCTGAAATCTTACCACCTGATGGGTTTGCTTCGGTTGCACCTACTACTGTATATTCTACTTTTCTGCCTCCAAGGTCTAATTTGACGTTGGTACCTAGTGCCACACTGCTACGCTTGCCCGCCCGAATAATCTTGGCATTTTTAAGAATATCTTGGATCTCCAAAATTCGGTTTTCCGCCATTTTCTGCTCTGCTCTAGCCGAGCTATACTCTTCATTTTCCGACAAATCTCCGAATGCTCTCGCCGTTGCAATTTTTTCTGCAATCGCCGGCCGACTAGCAATCAAATCCTCTAGTTCTTTTTCTAATTCTTTCTTGCCATCAAGAGTCAGATGCACTTCTTTTTTAGCCATATAATATTACTCCACTAAATAATACTATCTAATTCTACACGAAAAGCTTTTTGATGTCAACCAGCTTTTTCTTGCCAGTTTTTCGGTCCACTACCTCTGCAGAATTAGACTCCAAAGTTTTGTCCGAAATCACTATACGGTAAGGTATTCCCATCAACTCCGCGTCGGCAAATTTCTCACCCGGGCGAAGATCTCTGTCGTCAAACAGTATTTCATTCTCGTGTCCCGCATAAAGGTTTTGCGCTTCCATCAAGCCCTGCTCGCCAATCCCTACCAAATAGTACTTAAACGGCGCCACTGCTTCTGGCCATACCAATCCCTTATCATCAGCGAATTTTTCGGCAATTACCCCCATCACTCGGGATATCCCAATTCCATAGCAACCCATATAGACTGTCTGGGCTTTGTTGGATTCATCGGTAAACTTTAGCCCCAAAGGCTCGGAATATTTAAATTTAAGCTTAAAAATGTTCCCTACTTCCGCCGCCTTGGTGGATTCGAAATCAGACTCAGAAGCTCCAAACTCGTCTAGAACCTCCTTATTAAACACCTCTTTATTAAAAACCAGCGACTTATCTTTATTGTAATAAATTACATCCTCTCCCACGGGCAAAATCGTCTGATATTCATGAGAAAATTTGGCAAAAATTCCACCAGAAGCAAATGTCTCATAAGTAGAATCGCCCAGCCCTAGTCTTTCAAAAATTCGCGCATAAGCCTTTTCTACTTCGGCATAGAATAAATCCAAATCCTCCTCCGAAGTGTGGAAAGAGTAAAGATCCTTCATCAAGAATTCTCGTCCTCGCATAATCCCCGACTTAGCCCGAAGTTCATTTCTAAATTTAGTCTGGAATTGATAAACATATACCGGCAAATCTTTGTAAGAATGGATGTAGGTCCTCATCATGTTCACCATCGGCTCTTCATGAGTTGGCGCGAGACCCAAAAGTCCTCCTGAGGCTAGTTCCGTCTTAAACCAAATATCCACTTCCTGATCGGAAAACCTCCCGGTGGCCTCCCACAGCTCTGGATTTTGAAGCGCACTCATTGACACTTCCTCGCAACCAATCGCATTCAATTCTTCTCGCACAATGTTTTTGATTTTTTCTAAAACCAGAAGCCCCAGCGGTAAATAATCATACACTCCAGCTAGTTCCTTGTGAATATATCCCGCTCGTGATAAAAGCGCTCCATTTTTAGCAATCTCGTCTTTTGGCGCCTCCCTTAAAGTCTTGATAAAAGTTTTCGTCAGTCTCATGGCACGATTATACCACATCTGGACATTTTAAGCTACTTGTGTTATAATAACAAAATACCTAGTAACTTATTGTTTTTTTGCCTAAGAAAAATTTGGAGGTGTAGAATGAATGCAGGCAAAATCTTGGTTTATCAACTTTGGCCCCTTGCTTGGGGGAGCATTAAGGCAATGACACTGTTCTTGCCTAGAATTAAGGCACTCGGCGCTGACTATGTGTGGCTCAGTCCTATCAACCAGTCACCGCGTCACAATCACGGCTACGATGTGTCGGATTATTATGCAATAGACAACCGGCTGGGCGATATCAAGGACTTTGACGAATTTGTGCGGACTGCCCACGCGATTGGGCTTAAGGTTATCATGGAACTCGTCATTGATTCTACATCCACAGAGCATCGCTGGTTTACTACGGATCCCAATCGGTACATATGGGAAACCAGCGTTACCAACTGGCATAATCTAATGGATGGTCAGTCGGCTTGGCAGTTTGACGCCAGGAGAGGCAAATATTATCTTCACTTGGGACATCCCAAGCAGGCAGACCTCAATTGGTTCCCCGGCGGCGTGCTTAACCGCTCTTTGGTAGAGTATTTCAGAAACGTCATGAGATATTGGATCGCCGATCATGACGTAGATGGATTTCGGCTAGCACAGGCACAGTCTCTCAATAAAAATCTTTCCAAAAAAGATTTCAAACTTGAGAGTACCTACATTGGCAGAAACGCCACTACTGTTATTAACGAGCTGTCTAATATCATCAGCGCCCACAAAAACCCGTTTTTAATGTTGGACCTTTATGATACTGATGGCAGTGCTTTGGAATACTACTCGCATGAGACAGATGTAGAATATATCACGTCGCATCTTCTCGAGGCGGAAATTGTTAAAAACATTCGGATTTCAAATGTATTTGAAGAAATTAATAAATACTGCGAAAATCCCAAGTTTATGCTGGAACTTGAGAATCATGACTCGCCGCGCCTAACCTCGCAGTTGGAAGTCAGCGGCAAGACAGCCATTGAGTTAATATTTGTGTCAAAAGCCCATGCCGTTTGTCTCTACCAAGGTCAGGAATTGGGGCTAAAAAATCCCAGCGAAAAAGAGTTGTCCCTCGTGGATATTCTAAACCTTGATGCTCGCGCCGCTCTTCAATTTGAACATTGTGAAGTTACGGCTGAGTCTCTCCGTCAGGATACCCGCGCCAATACTAGGTTGCCTTTGCCTTTGGACGAATATGCTCGCCAAGAGCTAGACAGAAAGAGTGTCTTAAACCACACCAAAGACCTCATCAAAGCCTGGAAAGAAACCTGATAAACCAAAAACCCAAACCCCGCAAATCTCTTGCGGGGTTTTTCATGCCAAACCTCTAGGCTTCTACCCCATCCCCATCACATAGACTAAATAAAATGCGATGCCATTATTGAGGATATGGACCAATATTCCCGCATAAATCGTGCCAGTCACTTCTCTAAGCAGACAATTTACTACTGACATCGCAAAAACCGTAATCCCCACATTCCATTGGAGATGTACCAAGCCAAAAAGTAGCGACGTCACCAAAATCGCCACCCATTTTGGGATTTTAACTCTTAATTTTCCGTACAACCATCCGCGAAAAATAATCTCTTCTACGATTGGCGCTATTACCGCAAGCATGATAAAAGCTAATCCTCTTTCCCAGCCTTGCATATAAGGACTGTACCCAAGATCCTGCGCTTCTTCCGCGTTAAACCAATTCGTTAGGTTGAAAAGCGCCGTAAGCCCTGCCGCTATCAGAGTGCTTACGATATACCCTATTGGCGCTAGTCCTACATCCGTCCAGGTTGGAAGACCTTTGAGGCCTAACCTTTCCCTAGTAACTTTAGTAATCTTGTCTTTAAAAATCAAAGGCGGTAGTACAATCACGATAAGAAGTGACAATCCGTATGATATTACCGAAAAAAACGAATTAGCCAGCGGTGTAGTAAGAGCTTCTATAGAAATAATTTTGGTAAACAAAAAACTGATTATAAGGCTAAGCAAAAACTGTACTCCGATCACCGCCGCAAACACAAAAGCCGATAGTCCCAGCACGTATAGAACCGTCATCCACCAAGGATTTTTTGTCTTTTTTTGCGGGTTTTCTGACGGCGCTTTGATTTCCGTCTCTTTTACCGACTTTTTCTTGCCACCCGATTTTTTCATCTAAAAAACCTCGTAATATCTAGTACTGTTACGATCACAATGAGAGCTAATAGCACCACAAAAGCTCTCGCCACAATCTTTTCTTCTGTTCCTTTAGTGAGCTTCTTTTTGCGGAGTTTGTAAATCCCAATCAAGAGCCACCGTCCACCATCAAGTGCCGGAATTGGCAACACGTTCATACAAGCCAGCGACACCGAGATCAGAGCCGCGAGAAACGCAAGATTGGACGGCCCCGCCGCCGTGAATGACGGGAATAGAACCCCAATAATTCCTACCGGTCCCGTTACCGATTCTCCGACGGTCTCAATCGCTTCCCTACCACTTTCTCTCGTCGCGTCGTCAAAACTAAACTGCCTAAATGCCCCAGAAACTAGGTTCCAGACCAGTTCCCCGAGTCCTTTGAAAGTCTCACCTGTAAGCTGCAAAGTCAATCCCGCCCCCACAATCGGTGCACTCCAAGTGGAATAAGCTACCGCTTCCGAAGATTCCATACTGATACCAAGTAGATAATCTGCATCGGTCGAATTGAGCGTGGCGGTCAAATCAATAGTATCTGCATAAGTGGGGGCTTTCCCGTTTTGTCCTACACCCATCGTTGGGCATTTTCCATAAGCCGGAGTTATACTGCAATCAATCGTCCTCTCTATCGTATAAGAAACTTCCTCGCCCGCATGGTTTTTGTTGATCGCAGTAATATCATATCCGTCCTTCACCGTTTCTCCATTTATCTTCAAAACCAAATCCCCTTCTTTGAACCCAGCCTTTTCTGCGGGTGACCCCTCATGTACGGTCTTCACCCTGACTGGATCTTGTGCTACTCTAGTATCCGCATCCACAGTAAACTGCCCCTCAAGAAACGTCGGCATCCCCACCCATGCCAGCACAGTGAAGATAATAAATGCTACCAGCCAGTTCATCATTACCCCAGCAAACAATATCTTGGTTTTCTTCCAAAAACTCGCTTTGCCGAAAGTCCCTGGTCTAGTATCTACTGCCGATTCTCCATCCATCTGGCAAAACCCACCAATCGGTAACCAGTTGATGCTAAAAACTAGTCCGTCTTGAATAATTTTCTTGTCGTCCGCAGACGCGAGCGCCCTCGTACCTTCCGCATTATTTGCGTTCTTTTCTACCCCCACAGTCTTGGTGATATCGATAGTCTGCCATTCGGATTTTTTGAGTTTACGCCATTTATGTGTCTTTGGATCTTTAATCCAAGCCACTGCCCGTGGTGGAAATCCAATACCAAACTCCAGCACCCTCACCCCGTTTCTACGCGACATAATAAAATGCCCAAACTCATGCGCTATCACCAAAATCATCAGCACGATTAGACCAACAATAATACCTGCCACTGTATCCATATACTATATTATATCATACTACTTGCCGAATCGGCGATTCCGCTTATCGTATTCTTCTACGATGCCTTCCATATCTTCTTCGCTCATCTCCGGAAAATACTTTTTGATAAACATAAACTCCGCATACGATGACCGCCACAGCATAAAACCACTAATCCTCTCCTCACCAGAAGTCCGAACCACCATATCAATATCCGGCACTTCCGGATGGTAAAGATGGCTTCTAATCGTCTCCGGCGTAATCTCCTCGCTACTAGCCATAGCCGCATTTGCCGCATCGGCGATTTCCTTTTCGCCACCATAATTAAAACAGAAGCATACGGTAATTCCCGTGCAATCTTTAGTAATCTCCTCGGCCTTGTCAAGCGATTTGTTAAGCCCCGCTCCCACGCGGTCGCGCGAACCTAATATCAGCATTCTAGCATTATTCTCAAGCAGTTCCTCCGCGTACTTCAAGATTCGGCTTTCGGCGAGTTTCATAATATAACTCACCTCATCCGCACTTCTCTCCCAGTTTTCCGTACTAAAAACATAAAAAGTGATGTACCGAATCCCGGCCTTATCAGCGGCGTTTACCAGAAGTTTAATCGTATCAAGCCCCCGCTTGTACCCTTCTATAGTCGGCAACCCTTGTGACTTTGCCCAGCGCCGATTCCCATCCGCAATAATTCCTAAATGTGTTAGCCCCATATATCCAAACCTATATTATATTTTCATTATTTCATCAGATTTATTCTTAAACTCGGCATCAATTTTGTCCGAAAATTCCTTGGTCAATTCGTCAATCTCCTTCTCAGCTCGCTTTTTAGCGTCCTCACCCATCTCATCAGCGATTTTTACCGCTTTTCTGGCGTCTTCCCGTATGTTTCGCAACGCTACTTTGGCGTTTTCCACCTTGACGGAAGCGTTTTTGACGATTTCTTTTCTTCTTTCCTCGGTGAGTGGTGGAATTGGTACTCGAATCACTCGTCCATCATCCGCCGGATTAAGCCCTAAAGCCTGATCGGCCCGAATTGCCGACTCGATGGCGGCAATATTTGCTGGATCAAACGGAGTAATTACCAGAAGCGTCGCATCTGCCGCGGTAATATTGGCAGCTTGATTTAGTGGCATGAACTGCCCATAAACTTCTACTTTAATACCAGAGAGCATATCTGGATGTGCTCTGCCTGTCCGCACTTTTTTCATCTCTCCATCAAACCGTTCAATCACCTCCTCCATCTTTTTGCGATCTTCTTTAGTGTCAAACATAAAAACTCCTTGTTAATTATCACCATTATATCATAACTATCTAATTCTGAAAGAATTAGATAGACGATAAACAAAAATCGAAACGGAATTCACTTTCGTTTCGATTTTCTTGCTGGCCTCTTTTGCTAGACTTCTCTCCTCCGGAAAAAAGTCTACTACTACTACTCGGTGACTCCGAGTTCGATTCGTTTGAATTGACGAACGGTGATGTTTTCACCAGTTTTGGCAATCGCTTCCTTAATAAACTGCTCCACAGTCTTAGAATCGTCGAGAATGTAAGGCTGATTCATTAGAACCTTATCTGAGAAAGCTTTCTTGACTTGGCCTTCCAAGATTTTTTCTTTCATATTTTCTGGACCTTTGAAGTTAGCCTCTAGTTCCTTGATTTTAGCCTTTTTGTCAGCCTCTGGGATATCGCTTTCGGATACATAGAGCGGTGCCATCGATGCAATTTGCATCGCAATCTGATGTGCCAAAGTCTTAAATTCTTCTGTCTTAGCTACAAAAGATGTCTCGCAGTTTACTTCTACGATTGCACCGAGCCGGCCATCGTGAATATAAGCTTCTACTAGACCTTCGCGGGTCTCACGATCGCCACGCTTCTCAGCCTTGGTGAGGCCTTTCTTTCTCATCGCCTCAAGCGCTTTATCAAAATCGCCATTTGCTTCTACGAGAGCCTTTTTTGCGTCAGTCAGCCCCGCGCCAGAGAGCTCTTTTAATTTTTTGATTTGTTCGACCGAAATCTCAGCCATTTTTTTTGCCTCCTTTTTGAGATTATTTTAAAAGATTTTTTAGAATTTATTTACGACCTTCTTTGATCGCTTCTACAATGTAGTCCAAGATCAGCTGGGTAGCCTTGATGGCATCATCATTACAAGGGATAACGTAATCAATGTTAGTAGGATCTACATTGGTATCAGTAATCGCAAATACCGGGATATGTAGGTTATTAGCTTCTTTAATCGCATTCTTATCTTCCGAAGCATCCACCACGATAATAGCCGCTGGCTGCTCGCTCATCTCCTTGATACCGCCATAGCGCTCATTCAAAAGATCGATCTCTTCCTGAAATCTTTGAACTTCGAGTTTGGAATAGCGGTTTTCGAGCTCGCCCGAAGCCATCCTTTTTTCCAAATCTTTGAGCTTTCTGATTTGGCGATTTACGGTCTCCACATTGGTAAGAGTACCGCCAACCCAGCGTACTGTCACGTAAGGCATTTCTACGGATTCTGCGGCTGCCTTTACGATTTCTTTCATTTGTTTCTTGGTGCCGACAAACAAAATCTTCTTGTCGTTTTTTGCAATCTCGGTAATCGCCGGAAGCGCCTTTTCTAGAGCCTCTACGGTCTTATCAAGATTGATAATGTGTGCACCTTGGCGCTTGCTATGAATGTATGGTGCCATCTTTGGGTGCCACCGGCTCGTTTTGTGCCCAAAATGAGCACCAGCATCAAGCAGTGCCTTCATATCGACATTTACTACCATAATATGATTTCCTTTCTCTTTCTCTGTAGGGTTAGTAAACCTCGCTATTTACCAGGAAACCTCCCACAGAGTGTTTCGTTAATTACTATATGTCCTAATTATAGCACACATCCTTGCAAAAATCAAGCCTATCTGTTATAATACAGATAGTATTGCAGGTGGGCAGCGGATTAAAAACCGCTGCGATTGTTTTTTAAAAAGGAGGTGGTAAAATGATTGGAAAATTTCCCGATGACAAATACAGGATTAGCCTCGCTATGGAAGAATACGAACGGTATCTTGATGAGCGAGATCGTCGTCTCTACCTTACGTCCCCTATTGATGGCAATGACTATGATTATAATATGTCAATGGGTACGCAGATAGTGGATAGCATTATAGCATTTAACCGCGAGGACAGAGATATTCTTATAGAAGAGCGTAAACCTATTCGCATGTACATTAATTCGCCCGGCGGCGATATTATAGATGGATTTGCAATAGTTGGCGCAATCAAAGTCAGTAAAACCCCAATTTATACCATTAATGTCGGACAATGGAGTTCCATGGCATTTCTAATCGGTATTACCGGCCATAAGCGCTTTTCGCTTCCCGACATGACTTTCTTGATGCATGATGGGCATAGCTATACATTTGGTACTGCTAATAAAGTCATTGACAAAGCCGAGTTTGACAAACGCTATGAAAAAGAAGTTATTAGAGAGCATGTTCTGAAATACGGCAAAATGGCTGCCGAAGAATATGATCGCCGGGTTCGTGAAGAAATTTATATGTTACCAAAAGACGCTCTTGAATATGGCTTCATTGATGAAATCGTCAAAGATGTTGACGATATTTTGTAAATCACCTCCCTTTAGGCGGGCTTTTAAAGCCCGCCTTTTTTCTTGTGCCTTTTCTCTTTACTTTTTTCAAAATCTCTGATATAATTAGTCCTAATTATGAGTAAAACAGATTTACATCCTAAAGATTATCGTTTTGTGGTCTTTTCGGACGAAGCCGCTGGTTTTTCGTTCTTGACCAAATCGACCGCAAAGAGCGATGAAACTATCAAATGGGAAGATGGTAACGAATATCCTTTGGTTAAGGTGCAAATATCCTCAGCTTCTCACCCGTTCTTCACTGGCGAAGAAAAGATTATCGATACCGAAGGTCGCGTCGATCGCTTCAAGGCTCGTGCTGCTAAAGCCGCCAAGCTTCGTGATTCTCTCGGCAACAAAGCCAAGAAAGCCGCTAAAGAATCCGACAAAAAAGAAAAGAAAGCCGCAGCCGCAATCGAAAAATAATAATCAAAAATGAATCGAAAGCCAACTTCGATTCATTTTTTTTCTTGAATAAGGGAGGGATATCGTATTCGGTATCCTCGCAGTTTGCGATATCGAATACGATTCTTCCTTTGATCACGGAGTGTAGCTACATAGGATAACACACTAACCCTATGTAGCTATTTGAGATTAACGGTTGTTCTTCCGATTTCTCTTTACAATCCAAAACGCTACTGTACCTATCACCACGAATACAACCAAACCAGTAATCAAGTAATCTTCTCTAGTCATATTAAGTCCTTGGAAGAAGCTACCAGTATCTGGAACAACGATCGATTGCTCATAATAGTGAATTATAATCGGTTTGCTATCCCCTACCAATTTGCCCTCAGCGTTCCTATACATAATTAGACCTGTATAGTCTCCATATGCCAAACCTTCCATAGGAATAACCATATTGTCATCGGAGTAAGCATTGTCAAGGGTGAACAGCAAATTCTCATCTGCATCGTAAACGCTTACTTTTCCAGTTGCACGATCTGCTCTTACTATTCTAACTAAATTTCCATTAGGCCCATAAATATAAATCTCTACAGTGGTTACGGTATCTACTTTCTGTACTATATCTACATCCATTTGACCATCTTCGGTTTTTGTAATAGTCTGAGTGGTGGTAGCGATTTTTTCGTCATCAGAATTGTAGTAGTCGGTGATAATTGTATATACACCCGATGGCAAATCGGTAAGGTCGATCGGCACAGTGGTCCCTGGTGTTGGATTTGGGAAGGTTTGGGGGGGTATCACTACATCACCATTACTATTTTTTACAGTAATTATCACATGATCAATTTCCTGGCCCTGATCTTCAATCTCTACCGGAGTATTATAACCGTCCCCGATGACAATCGTAGTAGTCTTTATATCGGTGATGTTGCCATTCTTATCTCTAGTAATCGTCTCCATCGTATAAATACCATCATAAATAGGATCAGGTGGAGCCATCAAATCAAGACTTTCCACGGCACTTGGGTCAGTAAAGTTATAATGTTTGACCAATGCACCAGTGTCGTCATAAATATTTATTTCTACGGTTTTCGTAACCGCTTCTGGCACATCTGGATCCACCGTAGGTTTATCATCTTCTGGTTCAATTGGTGCCGGCGCCACATCTTGATAACTCACTGTTATGATTTTTTCTACCGGTACCCCATCTCTATTGGTACCAGTAACAGTAATGGTAAAATCACCTTTCCCGTTGTAATTGTCAAGGTTTAGATTTACCGTTTTTTCTCCTGGGCTAGTAACAGCCTCATCAAAGAGGTCTTCTTCCCAAGTCACTGTCCCATCCGCATTGCGGTTTACCAAAGTGGCTTTTAAATTTGAAACATTATTGTAGGATACAGTAAAACTGTAGTCCGGACTAGTGACTACACTGCCACTAGTTGATGTAACGCTTACCTCTGGATCAGCAGAGAGCACTTGCACCTGAAGCTGATCAGATGTCGAAGATAGCGCATAGGCTCCTGGCACTTGCGTAGTCGCCGCAAAAGTAGTTACTGCAGCTACTAAGCCAAGTCCCGTAAAGCCGAGTATTTTTTTGTGTGTTTTTTTCATAACACTCCAACTTTCCTTTTTATTTTTATGTTAATATTTTTGTTTTGGTTTCGCAAATCCCTAAATTTCAGGGAAATCGGCCTAAACCATGAATTTGGACCGACGCTCTTTGCGCTTCCTAACTACGATTGTAATCCATATAATTACTATTGTCAATAGCAAAAGCACAATAATTATCACCGCTATTGGCATAATAATTACAAATTTAGTGATAGTCTCACCCGGCTGATCATTAGCAAAAACCGTCCATTCTACATTAAACATTCCAAAGAAAGGCGTGTCCTTCCAGCTATCGGATACGGAAAGCTCTGTATCAGGGATAATCGATATGCGCGCAGCTGTAGAATTAGCCGGCGTCTCGTAATATACATTTCCAAAAATACCCGTTACTTTCATCTTGCCAGTAGCCATAAAATCCACATTCCCAGTGTTTTTTACTTTTCCAACCGCATTAATAAGGGTTTTTTCTTCCCCATCCACTGTCATATTGTTATTGATGGCAAGACCAGAAATCTCGCTGGCGACAATCGTCTCCCCAGCAGCTCGCCCATAGACTACTAGACCTGGACTAGCTTCGGTTTTGATCCCGCTAGAATCTACCGTCCCAGAAAGCGTGTGTGCAAACAGCACGGCATATTGACCACCAGCCGGTATGCTTTCAGGTGTAGTGATACGGTACATCACCTCTACGTCACTTTTTGGCGCCGCTGTAAAAGTGGTCTTTTCTACGTAATTACCGCTAGCGTCTTTAAAAGTAATCCATCTGGTAATCTGGGTGAAATTATTTTCCTTGTTGAAGCCAAGCCTATAGGCGTCTTCATTCTCGGAATAGATGTAGGCATATGGTGCAGCATAGACTTCAAACTCCATTGGAGAATTACTGTTGTTGCTTACTTTAAATACTGCATCGTAAGTAGAGCTTGGCGACAATTGCAAAACTTCACTAACGGGACTAATGCTAATGCTGGTGGCCGCATCTGAAGCTCCCGTATCTTCTGATTCGTCTGCGTAGGTATTGCCACCAAACAATACCACACATGCTACCGCAGTAGTCAGCACCAGCATTGAAATTTTTTTAATTAAACTCCTCATCTACCTCCTTGTTTCACTCTATTATAGCACATAATTTAAAAAAGTGTGATATAATATAAATACAAGCGCGCGTGGTGGAATTGGTAGACACGCTACCTTGAGGTGGTAGTGGCCACATTTACGGCTGTGCTGGTTCAAGTCCAGTCGCGCGCACCAGACCGAAATTCTTCGGTTGAAGCATTGCTAAATATGTGCTTTAGAGGTTTCTTCCATCTGAAAGAGACCTCATTTTTGTTGTTGATTTCTAGGTTCGTAAGCATATTTCTGGCCAACTGGTCTTTTTGCCAGGAATCGCCAGATTTCATCTTGTCACCGATGGAATCCAGCTGGTTCGTAAGCTCATCCAGAATTTCGCGAACTTGGTCTGGATCGAAGATTTTAGCCTCAATCTCATCACGCTCAGTTTGCAAAGTTGCTATATCGTTCCGGCATTCTTCAAGCTGTTCACCCACCATCTGTTTAGCCTCTTTTGGCGCATCTTTGCCTAAATGTCTGTTCCATTATTTCTTTTATTCTATTTTCCATCCTTTTTCTCCACTATGTAATTATTATTATACTTCAACGGTTTAGTTAGCGTGTATTTGAAACGCTGAACCTCACGAGAATGATTTGGAACTTTTCGAAATCCATTATCACTATAGAATGTTTTAGTCTGCTCGTTCTTTTTGCTATCTATATACTCACCTATGACCGTTTTGACCCCTAATGTCTTTAGTTCATTTAATACGATTTTTAGAAATTCTCGCTCAATTTTTCGGCCTAATATTCTGCAACTCATTAAAAATGTATCTATAGTCGCTTCTTTTTTGTTTTTTCTAACTATTGCAACTCCGGTAAGGCCAAGATCTCCGAATTTATCACTTACTTTTATTGCTATTATTAGCGCGTCAGTCATATTAGCTAATTCGGTTTTACCGTAACGCCTAGTTGTTAAATTGAACTGATTCGTTTTATTGATCAGCTGAGCGATTCTGTCGCTATTATTGTCGTTTATGGTCTCGTAGGCTATTTTGATTTTCAATTTTTTTATAAACTCATCCTCGTTTTCGACTCTTCTTCTCAACTCTTCACTTTCCGTTTTATGTTTATAGTAAATATTTTTATTTACGTCGTCTTCTGTTAGTAGATATGTTCCGAAATATCTATAAAAATCTTTGGCGAAATGTCCAACCATTTTATAGGGTGAATCTGGGAAGTCTAAGACTGTAACTCCATCCAATGCTTTTACGTTTTCTCTTTCTACTGGGCTATCATCTATAAAAACAATGCTATCTAAACCGATATTCAGTTCATCAGCTAATTCAGAAATATTAAGTCTTTTCTCTGACCAATTTATCTTTTTAGCAGCAAAATCATCCAGAGACAATACTAAATCATCTCTTTTTTTGAAACACAGAGCTACATCATCATAGTTATTTTTGCTGCAAATCCCTAGCAGAATACCTTGATTTTTTAGCTCTAAAACCATTTGTTGAAAACTATGGAAACAATTGCCTGGATAGGAGCCGCTGATTTGTAAATTTGCCAATCCGTCTTCACCCAGAATACCACCCCACAAAGTATTATCTAAATCTAGGATTAGGCATTTTTTTCGAGTTCCTCGAAACAGCGCCATCTTATCTAAAATAAAACGCCGAAAATCTTTCGCAAGAGACGGGTTTATTATTGCATTATATAAGTAATAATACTTTGGGTTAAATACGTCGTTATGATTATTATAAAATGGCGCTATATCTATAACTCTGACATTTTTCTGGCTATATAGATATTCATTATATGAGTTAATAGCTTTCTCTAATTCATTATTTCCGAAAACGAATGATTCGTAAAAATAATTATGTAGGGTGATTGCAAATATTGTCCTATTTGGATAATTGTTTATGATGTATTTCGCTCGTTCAAAATAGCTATTAATCGTCGACACTAAATCTTTAATAGAATAATCATATGGTAGCATATAGAAAATCATTATATCTGTGTCGTCGTTCAATAGTTTAATATCACCATATGCGCTATACGATATAGTTTCTACGTCTTTGAATAAGTATTCAATTGCGGTATCACGATAACAGTAAATCTTTTTCATATTTCCTCCATTAATTCTATTAGTTTACCGCTCTTGTACATAAAGCATATCTTGCCATTGAACAATTTAGCTATTTCAATATTAGTGATTAAAGAATAGCCATCTTTTTTGAATACCTTAATGGTGCGATCAAGATTGTTTATTTTAAAACAGGTGTGGTATTCTTTCTTATAGTTGTTGTGTGACAAATTGAAAACTCGCGATTCTGGATTATCTGTATATATTAGCTCTATGCTGTTTTGATTATCCTTACTAAGTAACCGCAACTTAGCCTTTTGCCCGGAGTCATAGACCTCGTTTGTAATTTGATAACCATCCCGCAGATATTCGTCCGTTAATTCATCTAAATTATTGGTGGCAACCCCTATGTGATGAATTACTAGCCCATTAACGACTCGGCAATTTTGACTTTTCATGCTAGCCTCTCTATCTTTTTTATGAGAGACTTCATATATTCTTCAGTGAATTGATCTCCGTAGTAACCTATACTGATATTTGTCTTATGGGAACATTCTACTATAACTATCGAAAATGCACCTAGAGGTTGTTGTATTGATAAGTCTACAAAATCTTTAACTTTAAAATATTTATTGGAATATTCATTTAAATCTATTCTGCCTAAATGCGATATGACGGCGCCGACGGAAAATTTATTGTAGTGTCGGTTTGCCATGCATCCAATTTTTATGCCCGTCTTTCGCAACAAACTTGGCATACGACAATAATAATTGTTCAAAGTATTGCTGATGTTTAACTCTTTGCTGTTCTTCAAACTATACAACAGCTCACCATTAATCTTGGTATAACTATCGCTCTTATCTACATCTAGAAAAACTGGCAAGGTCAGATTGCCTATATATGGATTGTTGCCGTCGTAACGTCTTAAATCTACAGGCACCATTACTCTTATCCGGTCGCTTTCAAATTCCCGAGCTAAAAGGCACGAAAGTTTGGCTATAATACCCGAAACATACTTGTCTAATTGTACGACTTGCCACCTTGTCGTGTATTGTTTGATAACCGACGCTTCGTCATGGATAATTCGGGGTAATTTTGGTTCTTTCTTCTTGTAGTAGTCTAGTTTCTTTAAGAAATCTTTCTCGGAGATAGCTTTTTTGCATTTTAGTGGCTTTTTTCCGCCTAGTAGATTTACAATGTTTTGCATAAAAAGAAGGGCACTCTTTCCATCCATTGCCGAATGGGCGAATCGAAACACTAAATAATCGCTCTTGGGCGCCTTCACGAGATAGACTTCCATTGAGTGGCTAATTAAATCTATTTTTTGATTAAATAAATCTAGACTATAGACAATAGAATCTTTGATTTTAATATCTTGGATACTGATTGGATGCTGCTGTGGATAAAATTTACCCCTTCTTAGATAGACATTAAATTCTGGGCATTCTTTTATTACTCGCCTAATTACACATTCAATTATATCTTTATTTTTAATGCTGCTAGTTTTTAGAATGAACTGTATTGCATATGCATTGGTTGCGCTCTGTACATCCTCATATAATTGCTCTATATTTGTGATTTTTCGAATTGGTTTCACTTTCCACCTCTCTTTATCTTTAATGTAGTGGTTTTCTCGAATTCATCTTCCTTGATTATGTATTTATTGATACGTTTATAATCCGGTAATTCTGCATTTATGTCTTTAATAAGTTTACTTATTTTGCTGTCGAGAGACTTATCTTTCCGGTTTTTATCTTCTGGCACTATTGTAGCGATAATTTGTAAGCCGGATTTCTTTTGAACTCCATTTATGATACTCTCTTTAACTATGTCGCTATAATTAATCAGTGTTTCTAGTTCCTCTGGATAAATGTTTTTACCGTTACTGGTCACAATGACGTTTTTCTTTCTACCAACTACTTCCAGATTACCATCATTTCTTATTCTGCCTAAATCACCCGTGTAGAGCCAACCATTCTTTAAAACCTCTCCCGTAGCTTTTTCATCATCATAATAACCCAACATAACTTGTGGAGCTTTGGCAATAATTTCTCCAATACCAGCCGCATCTGGATTGGCTATTTTTAGATGTACGCCATTTAGCGGCCTACCGACGCCAATTTTACTTTTTACAAACATTCCGCGAATGGTTAAAATCGGTGAGCTCTCCGTTAACCCGTATCCCTGGTAAATATTAAATCCTAAATCGTCCAGGAAGTTAAAAACCCTTTGGTCTAGCTCTGCTCCACCACAAGCGATCATGCGAACCTTGCCTCCAAATCTGGCGTGAATACTAGAGAATAAGAGCTTTCTTATATCAATATGTAATAGTCTCACTCCTCTTGATATAAAAATTAGTTTTTGCAGAGCCTTTTCTTTGTGTGTTTTCTTAGCTGTGAGTTTTATATTATTCATAATGTATTCGAGCAGCCTCGGTACCACAACGAGTGCAGTTGGCTGGTAAAAGCACATTTCTCTCTGCATGTCTTTAATATTTTTGCTAAAACAAATCGAGCATCCATTGGTAATAGGCACCAACACTGCACACATTAGAGTAAGCGTATGATGGAGTGGCAAAATTGTATAATACCTATCCGTGGATTTTAGCCTAAAAGCGGCGGCTGAAGAATAGGCACAAGAAACTAAGTTTTTTTCGGATAACATGACGATCTTAGATTTAGACGTTGTGCCGGAAGTTAGAAATAGTGCGGCGCAGTCGCGTTTCGACACTTTTTTGACTTTACGATTTGGCGTCTCTCTGATGATGTCGTCTATTTTATTTATATGTTCTGCATGGATATTTTTAGGAAGACAATTTACTTTGTCTTTCGTTAAATCATCATAGAAAATGAAATCCAAACCGATACGCTTAGCAGATAATGCAAGCTCTTTTTCTGGCAGCTCTTTATCAAGTGGCACTATTGTTCCAACGTCAGCAGCCATGGCAAAGAATAGTAATAGCCAACTATAAGAATTAGACGCATAAATACCAATCTTTTTGCCAACTAAACTATTGTCCACAAAGTAACCTGACAATTTTTGGATATCATTATAAAATTCTTCGTAGGTCTTTGAAAATTTTTCGTCGACGAAGAAAGTTTTCTGCCCATACTTTTGGACACTTTCAGAAATCATCGCAGAGAAATTATTCGCCCTAGTCATATAGTTCCTCTATGGCCTCCTCTAATTTATCCGTGAGAATGTCCGCATCTGAATCTTTTTTTATCTCTAATTTGATAGATGTCGCAATCGACTTTATGTCATCCGGAAAATCATCATTATTAAGATTAATCCCTACTCCTACTACGACATATTCTAGTGTATCGGCCTTAAAATGCGCCTCAATCAAAATACCACAGACTTTTTTATTATTAATCTTGATATCATTCGGTAAAACCACTTTGGAATTTACGCCGTATAGTTCATTTAGCTTTTTAGAAATGATAACTGGTATGTGTTCTAAAGCATCTTTCCTTAACTTTTTGTCTCCACTTTTGTTTTTCAACAGGAAACTAAGAGTAATACTTTTATTTGGTTCGGAAAACCATTTCCTATCGAACTGTCCGCGCCCATTCGTTTGGGATTTTGCAATGATTAGAATATTTTCATGCGTTTTGTCTGCTATTTTTTCTGCATGATCATTGGTGCTATTGATGCTTTCTAGAACAATTCTTTTCATTGCGCGCTCCATTTCTTAAATACCAGACAGGCATTATGGCCACCAAAACCAAATGAATTAGATAGAGCATAGTTAGCGTTGGTCAACCGCTCTTTTTCAGAGACATTCAAGACACAGTCGTCTTCTAGATCCAACTTGTAAGTACTACCGGGTATAATTCCGCTCCCCAGCATTAATATCGTAGCTATAGCCTCTACTGCACCGCTAGCGCTAAGCAAGTGCCCGATTTGCGACTTAATCGACGACACGGGTGGACATTCCTTACTCCATATCTCGCGGATGGCTTTTGCTTCAGTTTTGTCACCCAATATCGTAGATGTGCCATGCGCATTGATATACCCGATATTGTCAGGATTAATCTCGGCGCAGGCAATAGCACCCAACATAGCATCCTTGCTCGATAGGCCTTCGTAGTCTGGTGATACCATATTAAAAGCATCCGAATTATTAGCGTATCCTACAATCTCGGCATATATCTTAGCCTTTCTTTTTAGCGCGTGAGATAGCTCTTCCAAAACTAGAACACCAGCACCCTCTCCTATTAGAAAACCACTACGCTTTTTATTGAAAGGAATTGAAGCGCATTTTTTGTCTTCGCCAGTATATATAGCCCTCATTGCGGCGAAGCCGGCGAGGGTTAGTGGAGTTATAGACGCATCTGCTGCTCCAGCAACGAAAATATTATTATCTCCATTTCTGATTTTTAGAAATGCTTCACCTATTGATATGCCACCACTTGCGCAGGCCGCTACATGACACATACTACTCCCTTTAGCACCTAAATCTATTGATACTTTTGCTGCGGCCGTATTTGGCAAAACTGATTGTAGGAAATATGGTGAAATTCTGGCTGCGCCTTTTGTGTCTAATTGTCTAACACCGTCACTCAATATCTCTGGTCCACCAATGCTTGTAGAAATATAAACTCCGACCTTCTTAGCATCTTCTAAAGCCATATCTAGTCCGGAATCATTCCATGCTTCACGTCCGGCAATTCTCGCAAAATTTGTAAATCTCGAATCGAATTTTGTATCTCTTTTTGGCAAGGATGATAAGTCTAAATCTTTGACAGTTGCCGCTAACTTTACGGGCGACTCGGCGAATTCTTCCGTATCTAAGACACTAATACCATCTTCGCCAGACTTTAGGCTATCCCAGAAGTCTTTTGCATTATTGCCAATAGGAGTAATCGCACCTAACCCAGTTACTACCACTCGTCTCATTTTATAATCCTTTCAATATCTTCTAGCGACTCAACTTTCCTTACTCTAGCTCGAACCCCCTTTTCTTTGCATATTTGACGAATTAGATTTACCGGCGCAGTTCCAATGCCGATGCTGATAAATTCATCTACTGAGTCATCCAACATATTTTCAATAATGCTTTGGAATTGTACCGGGCTCACTAAATGCTTCACCATCGCTCCTCTGACATCTTTGATTATTTTCTTGCCAGTTAAGTTACAATAAATCGGTATAGTAGGCGTTTTCTCGCAAAAGCTATCTAAAAATCTCCTCATCTTTTCACTGGCACTATTTAAATATGGGGAATGGAAGGCGCCAGTTACTCGCAAATCAATTGTCGATGCGTTTTTAAATTGCCGGAAAGCATCCTTAAACTCCTTTATTCTTGTCTTTTCTCCTCCGACTACGGTTTGCATAGGTGAATTATAATTTGTAACAAAAAGACCGCACCTCGTTGCCATTTTCTCAATTTCTTTTGCCGGCATACCGAGGCACGCCACCATAGAAGTATTTGAGCCTCTTAATGCATCATCCATTATTTTTTGCCTAAATATTAGGATTTGCTCTAGCTCTTCAACGTTAAAAACATCCGCAACAGCAAAACACGCATATTCCCCAAGGCTAAGACCTGCTATCGCATCTGGCTTAATATCATTTGCGATTAAAATTTTCGCTAAAGCAATGCTCATCCAAAAAGTGGCTAGCTGAGGATTATGAATTCCCAGTCCTTCTCCTTGTCCAGTAAAAATAAACGCTCGTTTCATTGCTTATCCCAGTTCCTTATTCTATTATACCGTCTATCAAGTAATTGTTTCATATCAAATTTGCTTAAACGTACTAAGGACTCTGCAAAATAGCGCTCTATTTGCAAAGTGTTATATTCCAATGTACCTTCTTTTAGAATCTCGTCAACTAATCCCTCGTTATATAAATCTTTAGCTGTAAACTTCATGTTTGCTAATAATTCTGGCTGGACTTCGGGTTTATTAAAAATAATTGCAGAATAGGATTCAGGTGATATGACGGAGTAAGTTGCTCCACTAAACATTGCGAGTACGTCCGAAACCGATAAACCCAATGCACCACCGCTACAACCTTCTCCAGTCACTATTGATACTATTGGTGTTTTTGTTTCCAGTAAATTGAGCATACTTTCCGAAATGGCAATACTTTGACAATTCTTTTCTGCAACATCTCCAGGATGCGCCCCAGGACTATCGAGCAATATCAGAACGGGCAAGTGAAACCTTTCGGCTAATTTTGCTACTCTAATGGCCTTCCTAAAGCCTTCTGGTCTAGTCATTCCGTAATTATTCTCTATATTCTCTCTCAGATTTCTGCCTTTATTCTGGATGATGAAAGCTGTTTTTATGCCAGATATTTCTCCGAGTCCAGTGAGTAAACTTGGATCATCATAAGAAATTCGATCTCCTTTCAATATTATGGGGTTGTCAAAAAGTTTAAAGAGATAATCGATTCCAACTGTTTTAGAGTTGTTTCTAATATTTTGGAGAACTATTTCTGGTTTTTTATTGCCATGGTCATATTCTGGTTTTTCATTCTCAGCTTTAATTGAATTGTTCTTGTTTAGTATAGCTAAAAGCTCAATAATTGTATTCAATATATCTTTTCGCTCGCAAATCATGTCTAGCCCGCCGCTTCTCAACACATATTTTGCACTTTGAAAATCGTCAGCAACCTGTTCGTGTAATATGTCTTTCACCAGCATCTTGCCGCCGAACCCAATTGAGGAATTTGGCTCAGCGATATTTATATCACCCATTAATCCAAAAGATGCAGTAGTGCCGCCATAAGTTGGATCCGTTAAAACAGAAATAAACGGCAGGCCTTTTTTGCGAAATTTCATCAAAGTAGCGTCAATCTTCGCCATTTGTACTAAGCCCACAGCGCCCTCTTGCATACGCACTCCGCCTCCAGCGCAGAAAGCCACAACAGGAAGATTACTCTTTGTTGCATATTCGAAGGCTTTCGCGATTTTTTCACCATTTGCCTTCGATAAAGTACCAACCATAAAATATCGTTCCATTAGTATAGTAATAAAAATTTTACCGTTTACTTTACATTTGCCGACAATGACGGATTCAGAGAGGCCGGTACGATTTTTGTCCCGTTCAAATTTTTCACTATAATCATATGTTCTTGAATTATCTATATCGTATTCTGCTAAAAGTTGTTTGAATTTTCCACCATTCTTTCGTATAATTTCTATTCTTTTTAGAGCTGGCATCCTCTCATGATGTTTGCATTTTTTGCACACTAGAAGCTCGTCCAATTCGTCACCGCAGTTTGAACAGGCTGGCCTATTTAAGATTCTAGCGTTACGCTTCTTTATTTTTATCTTCTGCTCATCCAGGATACTCATTACTCATTCTCTCCAAAATAGCTATAGCTACCCACTATATAATCTTCTCGGCTAATAGTCTCGTAGAGTTCATCAACGTTAGTATGAGCACCTAAAATAATTATTTCATCAAGTGCGAGTTTCATCTTTGAGATCGCCCTCCGCCTTTCCTTGTCGCTTGCTATTATTTTTGCAATCAGCGGATCATAATATGGCTTTATTCGGTATCCTTGATAAATATATGTGTCTATTCGCACATCTTTTCCCGTAGGTAAGCTAAATATATTAAGCTCGCCATTATCCTTAGCAGATAGCCTGCATTCGATGGCGCATTTTTTAGCACTCACTTTCATAGGCAGACGATTCTTCTGACCTGAAGCTATTCTGATCTGCTGTTCAACAAGATCTATACCCGTGACCTCTTCTGTTACAGTATGTTCGACTTGTAATCTAGAATTTATTTCAAGAAAATAATAGTTCATCTGTTTATCCACCAAAAATTCAATCGTCCCGACACTATCAAATCCAACCTCTTTTATAAGTTTGACGGCGTCTTGTTCCATTTTTTCCAACAGCTCTTTTGGTATATTAGACACTGGGGTTTCTTCAATGACCTTCTGATAATGCGATTGCACGGAGCAGTCTCTGGCCGGTAGAATAGAAATTTTGCCGAATTTGTCCGCAACAAACTGTATATCTATATGCTTATATAAATCTATTATTTGCTCCAGGAAGAAACTGTCTCCGCTAAACCCAGTGCTCAAATTTAGTTTGGCGGATTTGAGACAATAGTCGAAATCCTCTTTGTTTTTTACTGTTTTTATGCCTTTTCCACCACCGCCATAGCTTGATTTAATCATTAGCGGATATTCATCTTTATCGACTGATGGGATAACTGGAATTCCTAATTTTCTTGCCATTTCTTTCATCCGGAATTTATTTGCAGTTTTTTCTAAAATGTTGCTTGATGGCCCAATAAATATAATTCCACTTTCATGGGCTCGTTTTGCAAACTCATCATTTTCGCTTAAAAAGCCATACCCTGGATGCAAAGAATCACATCCCGTATTTTTTGCCGCCTCTAGAATTGCTGGAATGTTAAGATACGAGTCTGATGGGCTGCTATCACCAATACAAATCGCCTCATCGGCCAAGAATACCGCCATAGTATCTTTATCGCATTTTGAGTATGCCACAACCGTTCTAATACCCAAAATACGGCAGGTCTGTATTATTCTTACTGCTATTTCTCCTCTATTTGCAATTAGTACTTTTTGAATCATATATAATCAACCTCAAAAAGCTTAGAGCCAAATTCTACACTCTCTCCGTTCTTAAAATACGTTTTTCTAATAATCAAATCAGCCGGTGCACAAATTTTATTCATTATTTTCATGCTTTCAATGATACATAAAGACTGACCTTCTTTAACTCTTTCGTTTATTTGTATGGTTGGGGATACATCATAATAAGTGCCTACCAGCGGCGACAAAATATGTTTATCTGGATAGTCAGTCTTTTCTTGATCCGTTTTAGGACCATTCTTCTTTATAGAAACTCTAAAATCGGCATCCTCGTACTCAAATTCGGTTGCTTCAGAATTATCGAAATCAGCTAAAATCTTCTTTAGTTTATCAATTGGCACTTTCTATACCTTTCTCCGCTAGTAAATCCAAACAATTCTTTACGGTCTTTAGTTTAGCGAGTTCGCTTTGCTCTACTTTTATATTGTATTTTTCTTCAAGCGAGAGCACTAATTGCGTAGTCGCCAAGCTATCGATCATCAAATCGTCTCTTAGGCTAGTTTCTAATGTAATATCATCGTCTATGCCCAATTCCTCATCTAGAAACTTTTTAAATTCTTTCAACATTTTATATCTCCATTAATAATATATTAGATGTTAACCCTGCCGCAGTCCCACATAGCATTACTTTGTCACTAGTATGGATTTTTCCTTCTTCTAGCATTTTGCATAACATAAATGGAACCGAAACGGACACTTGATTACCAAAGCTATCAACGCGATTGACATATTTTTCTTCTGGTATTCCCAATTTTTTCATAATCAAGGGTAATGCCTTACTCGCCTGATGTGGGATTACTAAGTCTACATCGTTCAATGATAGATTAGCCTCTTTTTTAAAATCATCAAACATTTTTGGTAATTTTCGCGTGCATGCACGTAATATATCGAGCCCCTCCATTTTAAAGTAATATTTGTCTCGGTTTTTATTGTTCATTTTAGTGGCATTAAGTCCAGTTAATCCACCTATAATTTCTGTCGCGTGCGCGCTTTCTGACCAAGTGCACTGTTTAGAGGCTATTACACCTTGTTTCGTATCATTAGTATGAGAAAGTACAATTGCCGCGGCTCCGTCAGAGAATAGTTCATAGATTTCTTTTTTATCCTTCGGAAGCCCAGGGCTAGCCAGCTCGCTTGATACAATTAAAATATTTCTATATGTTCCAGCTGCAATTAGATACGATGCAATGTCCAGTGCGGTTATAAAGCTAGTACAAGTGGTATTAATATCCATGGCAGGAATATTGCAGTCGTTCATTATTTGTTCATGAATTAAGCTTGCTGTACAGGGGATTGGTTGGATACCTACTGCTGAAGCGGCTATTATCAAATCAATATTTTCTGGTTTTAGCCTAGCATTTTTCATCGCCTTTTTAGCGGCATCTGTCGCCATAAAAAGTTGATTTTCCTTACCTGAAGCTCTGTATCTAATTTGACTACCAAATGTCACTATGTTTTTTGGTAAATAATATCCATAGCCCGATATTTTACAATTTCTCATTTTTTTATCCTTTCCACTCGCTTCATCTTTTTACTAAAATCAGATTCATATTTCTTAAAAGTAGTGGCTGGCATTTTGAAACGCATTCTCTTAGCGAGAGTTTTTAACTCTTCTTTGATTAGTCTTTGATTTTCAATGTCTATATTATCTAGATAAAAAATGACTTTTTTAGATGATTCTTGTACTACTCTATAATTCTTTATTTTGGGCACGTAGAGTACCACTCTGGAAATAAAATCAGGGAATACTTTTATCGTTCTATCATTTACGCCATCAAATTCAAAAACATCATCCATCCTTCCTTCTATCTTCTTAAGCCTCGTCATGGATGTCCCGCATTTACATGGCCTTCTGTCTTCAACCAAAATATCGTTTAATCGATATTTGACAATAGGTTGAGTCGTCCTAACAAAGTCTGTGATAACCGGAGTAAATCTTGTGTCGTCAAGATACTCCTTTTCAACCGCTATAACATCCTCGTTGAGATGTAGGGAGCCATGCTCGCAAGTGTATCCAAGGAATCCTTCGGTGCATTGATATACTTGGTATATTATCTTTTGCTTGAAAACCCTTTTCAAATATTGTTCGTCTTTTTCTGTTAATACTTCTGCAACTGATATAATCCTTACCGGATTAATGCTCAGCTTCTTGGCTTTGGTAGCCTCCGCCAGTATGAGCAGTACAGATGGCGGTGCGATCAAAATTGTCGGCTGAAACTCCTGTAATTTTATTATATTTTGTTCCATTGGCTTTAAGATGTCAAAAAACTCAAATTTAAGCATCTTACTGTTTGATGACTCATATAAGTTATTGTCAGCCCGAAGGAAAAACGCAACTTTGGTCCCAAAGATCTTACCTTTCGGTAGCATTTTTGCCATCATGCCGCCCACCCACGTTGCGATCTCAATGTCGCTAAGGACAAACACCCCACGGTGTCCGCTTGTCCCAGATGACAACCCAACAGAATAGCCATTCAGCTTTTCCGAAAAATCACGGCTTTTTTCGCTATTAATAGCTAGCTTAAGGGCATCGTCCTTTGATATTCCAGCTGTATTTATTCTGTCAAAATTATCCATCATGACTTTTTTATTCATATACGGCAACTCTTCAAAAGTTTTGCCACTAAACTTTTGAAAATACGGGGAATGGTGTTCTAGAAAAACTAGTTGTTTTTTTATCTGTTTTTGCTGATATTTTTCCAGCCTCTTTCGACTTTTAAATTTGTGAAAATAGCGAGCACGAATAAATGTTTTAAGAATTAAGCCTTTATTCATAGCAGCTCCTTTTTATTGTTTGCATCATGGCTAAATACCAGATTAACACCTTTTTTCTTTAATAACTTTAAGTTATCTAGGGTATTACGGTATTCTCTCATATTGTCCTGTATTAATGATGCAGGAAACTTCATATGGTATGATAGATCAATTAAATCATTCCCCCAACATGAGTCTGCTGCTAACAAAATCTTATTATCTATTAGCGCACCCAATTGACCGCTAGCGTGACCACCTAGCTTTAATAAAATTAAACTGCCGTCATTAAACAAGTCGTAACCTTTTAGCGCACCAAAAACTTCAGTTACCATCATTTTGTCTGAAATTACGTTAGCCCTATCTTCAAAATCGGCAGGAAAGAAATGTTGCATTATTAAATCTCGTATCCTTCTATTTTTGTATGTATTTATAGTTTCTTTTGAGACAATAAAATTCGCCTTGCCAAAACTCCTAAGTCCACCAATATGGTCTGGGTGCAAATGCGACAGTATAATTATCTTAATATCCTCCGGCCGAGTCCCGATCTTACTAAGTTGAAACTTTAGCTCGTCATTTTCTTCTACTGATGTGGGATTAAAGAAATTATAAGCTCTACCAACAAAACCAGTTTTACAAATATCGACAGAATAACCTGTATCAAAAAGAATCAGCCCATGTTTAGCGTGCTCAATCAAAAATGCTCCGGCTGGGAATTTTCTTTTTTCGCCACGCATACCCCTAAAAACTCGACCGAGGTTATTTGTACAATATCCACAACTAAAATACTTAACACTTTTGATGGCTGGTTGCATATTTCTCGATTCCTTCGCTTAATGTCATCTTTGGTTTATATCCCAAATCTCGCTTCGCTTTGTCAATATTTAAAGTCTGGCTATAGCCCAAAGTGCAGATAGTGTATTTAGTAATTGGTGGCTCTTTATAAATATGAAAAACCTTATAAATTGATTCTATGGCGGTTGCGGCCGAGATGGCGAATCTTAAGTTAATATTCTTGTATCTTGGTGTTTCGCCAAGTTGCTTAAATAATTCCTCCAGCAATCCTTTGAATTCTTGCGGCTCATCATTGGTGATATTATAAATCTTATGTGATGACTTTTTACTTTCTGCTGCGAGCCTCACTGCGTATGCGACATTTTCGACGCACGTCATATCTACATAGTTCTTTCCGCCCCCAAACAAAGGCAATCCTATTTTCTTGTTAGCATGTATTAGTCTAGGAACGATACTCGTATCGCCTACCCCAAATAATCCTCGTGGGCGAAGTATTGTCCAATTAATGTCATCATATTTCTCGATAGCTTTCTCGGCTAGAATTTTACTTTCAATATAGTAGTTCAATTTGTTGTCTCTATCATAATCATCTTCGTCTATATCTAATTTATCGGATCTGCCAGCATAAATACTGGGGGATGATATATACACGAGTTTATTAATCTTGTTTTTACGGCAGGCTTCCAAGATGTTTTTAGTACCATCGACATTGGTTTTTAAAAAATCGGATCGTTTACCCCACACAGTTGAAAGTGCACCGAGATGAGCGACAATATTAATATTTTTCGTAGCCTTTAAGCAATCTGACGAACTACATAAATCTCCGTAAGCCAATTCGATTTCCGGATATTGCTGCTTTAAAGCTGACATTTTTTGCTTATTTCTGCCAAAAGCAACGACAGTATATCCGTTATCCAAAAATTCGGCAATAACATACTTACCTAAAAATCCATAAGCGCCAGTAACTAATACTCTACGTGAGATCCTTTTCATGATTTTCTCCATACTATCCCCATAACCAAGTG
Organism: uncultured Candidatus Saccharibacteria bacterium; assembly: GCA_964406725.1. Lineage (GTDB taxonomy): Bacteria > Patescibacteriota > Saccharimonadia > Saccharimonadales > Saccharimonadaceae > Nanosyncoccus. The sequence continues at coordinate 28,949 of CAYOSV010000003.1, forward strand.
GAACACTCGCCATGGAGTGTTCTAGACTTCATTTTTCACAGTAAGCTATCGAGCCAACTGGAGCGAGTGCTCCACGCAGGGTTCGATATTTCACACTACCTTGTTAGGGGTAGACTTACCATGAAATTGAAATCTAGAACTATCTTTATTATATCATACCCACCGCCAAAATTGCGGCTATATGTCTAATACTTTTTTATATAATCTTTCGACTTTTATACCAAACTCTTCTTTGCTAAAATTATTGGATTTTTTCAAGGAATTTTTATGCATATCATCCATCAACATCTTATTGTTTAATATAGACTCAACACCTTCTATAAAATCATCTTCATTTTCAAAAACAAATCCGTTGCTACCTTTTTCTATTATCCTATCTAGACATTTATCTTTTTTGCAGACCATGGGCATCCCAGATGCTAATGCCTCTACATATGTTAGCCCTTGCGTCTCACTCGTTGATGCTGATACGAAAATATTCCCCAATTGATAATATTTGTATATTTCATCTCGCAAAATCGCACCGGTAAAAATCACATGGTCACTCATATCCAATTTATTTATTTCCTTAACTAATTTTGTTTTATATGGTCCATCTCCCACTATGATTAGTTTTATGTCTTTGTCTCTTTTTGTTAATGCTGGCAAGTACCTAAGTAACTCATCTATATTCTTTTCTGCTGCCAATCTGCATACTGTTACTAAATATTTATTAGAATTTTGCAAACCTAATTCGGATAAAATTTTCGTTTTTTCTTTTTTGGGCAATCTTTTCTTATAGATATTCATATCTATACCGGAAGGAATGATTTCTATCGGGCATTTTATACCATATTTTTCCATTACAGCTTTTACCTTTTCCGACGGGACAATTAGCGTCGCCGAAGTGTTATAGATTTTATTGCTCATAATTTTCACAATTTTCTTGCCAAGTTTCTTGTTTGGGCAAAAATATTCAGTATAATCTTCGTATAATGTATGGCATGTTGCCACAAATGGAATATTGAGGGTTTTTATTATTTTATTTGCAAGAATTTTAGTGGTAAATTCTGATTGAGCATGGACAATATCGGGTTTCCAATCTATGATTTTTTGTATCAACTTATCATGTGTTTTTAAACTAAACCTTGCCCCCGGATAAACCGGAATCGGCTTAGACGCAATATAATAATTATTATCCTTAAAATATGATTTACCGTTTGGAGATAAAACAAGCATCCGGACATCATGCCCCAGTTTTCTTAGCTCATCTTTTAATGCAGCGTTTGAATTATGAGCCCCGCTTATTTGGTATTCACACACGTCAGATGAAAATAATATTTTCATATTAAGTTTATTCTTTGTTATCTCTTACGTATTATATCATAATCCAGCTTCTTAGAATTTATTATGTAACGAAAACTACCCAATTTTCGTTACATAGAGTATAATGGATTTAAGGAGAAAAATATGAGCAATCACGAATTAGCTGAAAAAAGAATTATAGATATGCCAGACGGTAGTGTTTTCACGACCTCTGATTTTGCTGATATAACAGCAGATAATAATCTTCGCCAAATCTTTTCTCGTCTCGAAGGCGAAGGTAAGATTCGTCGAATTTTACCAGGCATTTACGATAAACCGGCCTTTTCTGAAATCCTACAGGAAAATTCAGCGCCAGACATTAATGCTGTTGCTGAGACAATCGCACGCAAGAATAACTGGACTATCGCTCCAGACGGCAATACGGCCTTAAACTTACTCGGCCTTTCAACGCAAGTTCCAGCAAAGTGGGAATATCTTAGCAGTGGCGACTCGAAAAGCTATCAAATCGATAATCGTTCCATCAACTTTATCCACCGTGCAGATCGAGAACTAAATGGTATGTCGAGAAAAACAATGCTTATCATACAGGCTATTAAGGCTTTGGGGCCTGAGCATGCCTCGAAAGATATTATTGAGCAGTTAGCTGGAAAAACTTCGGTTGCGGAAAAAGAGAAACTACTAGCCGAAGCAAAGCCTACTACAAATTGGATTTACGAAGTAATAAAGAAGATTTGCGAGGTTTAAGATGTATGATCTAGTAAATCTCCCGAAGGATGAATTATTAATAATCATTGGGAAAGTTTCTGAAGCTAAAAATTTAAGTCCTGCCATTATCGAAAAAGACCTCTTCGTTTGTGCTATCCTCGACTATCTTTTTACTAAAAGCCCGTGGAAAGATAATCTTGCTTTTAAAGGCGGCACGAGTTTATCTAAGGCTTTTAATCTCATCGAGCGTTTTTCCGAAGATATTGATTTAATTTTGGATTGGCGCGTAATCGGTTATGAAACAAAAGAACCACTAGAGAACCGCTCGAATACAAAACAGGATGCGCTAAATAAGGAATTCGATGTAAAGACTGAGAAATTTTTAAGATCCACATTCATTCCTAAACTCAAGGAAGATCTTACAAATCTTATAAATCGCGGCATCAATATCGGCTACGAGGATGATGCGGTTATCGTCAGGTATGGGAATGATTATGCAGATGAGTCTATTCTGCACGTAATTCGGCTCGAAATAGGCGCCAAAGCAGCTTGGACGCCCACTAAGGTCTCCACTATCCGACCGTATATCGCCGAGGTCTATCCAGCGCAGTTCAGTGATGCTTCTGTTTCGGTCCGCACCACTACACCAGAACGCACTTTCTGGGAGAAGGCAACAATCTTGCATCACGAAGCTAACCGCCCAGATGATTTGCCTGTCCCTCCGAGAATATCGCGTCATTATTACGACATTTATCGCATGGCGAAACTTGGCGTGCTCGATAAGGCTCTAGCTCAATCTGATCTGCTAAAGCAAGTTGCTGATTTTAAAGCTAAGTTTTATCCGCGAAAATGGGCAGAGTATGACTCAGCCAGAATCGGTTCGCTCAAACTTATTCCGTCTAATATTCACAAGGAAGCTTTAAAGCGTGATTATTCAAAGATGGCAGGCATGATTTATGGTGAACGTCCAGATTTTGATGATTTGATAACTGAACTTGCTGAAATTGAAGCCAAAATTAACGGTAAATAATAACATATCTCACCATTTCTCGTCAAGAAAAATTTCTACCCCTGTTTTATGCACGAAACAGACCGAAACACCGTTTGTGATCAAGTGGATACCCTCCATTGACTTATTGTAGTTTTATTTTCTAAAAATCGTTACCATAGCTCGGCGTAATATCGATTGGTTCCGCCCACAAAAAGCGCTTCTCAACCGACCAACGCCGGACAAAATACATGCGCAAAATCGCCTCGTTTACGTCGCGGTTATTTAGGGCACGTGGGATATAGGCGAGAGAGAAATAATATTTATCCTCGTCTTCGCGGTCTAAGTGAATATAAATGCGTTTTCCGTAGCCATAACGCATTTCTTTATCCCAAGTTCCAAGCAAAGTCTCGTCATCAAACTCCCTAAGCGCCCATTTAGCATCACGAACGCTCGAATCGACGAGCACCATTTCTTTTAAGTCATTATATTGACGCGAGGTGAGTATACCTTCGTGTTTTTCGTATAATTCGGTTAGTTGCCTTGCGGTGACTTCTATCGGTCCGCCATTCTTTGGCTTCTTGTAGATACGGCTTTTTACCATATTGCCCTTTTCTCTTAGGGATGCGCTTAAAGCGGTATTATTCCCATTATAACATTGACAATGGAAGCTCTAAAGAGAGCTTTTACGATGACAATGATGGTGTTAGGTTGTCCTACTTAGCATTATTCACTTATTTTTGTATTACTGGTTCGTAAATGCATTGGCTGTCATAGCCCTAATATATAAAATCTCGTTCATTGACAATTATATTGCTTTCAACTAGAATATAGGTAGGGCGGTAGTCCGAATGCGAAATTATGTAATCAATTGCGTTACAGAGTGGTTCGTAAAGATTTGGATTACGCGCACCACATTTATTGCTAAAATCGCCTATCTTGGCGTTTTTTCTTGTTCGCTCGTCCATTAGACGCGCTTCACAAGAAGAAAACACCAATCTAGACGATTTTATCTAACAAACGTTACGATACCAACTTGCCAGCTTCTATTCTCGATTTTTCATGTTTGCTTCATAATAAATAATACTTCCCACGCCATCACCAGTGCTGGAACGATAGTAAACAAAAGCAGTTCTGACGATACCGGAAATACAAATACAGCAACAGAAAGTATATGCCCAAAAGGGTGGACCTTGCCAAGCAAAAAGCAGGTAGATAATAATAGAGACACCGCTAATTTTAGCCCGGTATTGGGTGGAGATTATCACAACGCTATTCATGATCGTGGAGCTATACGCGGAGGTTGGTGGGGGAGTGAAGTCTTTAATGGTGCGGTACGGGACGACCTGGTTTATAATGGTAGTAGTATGAATACCGGTGGTGGTGCTCGTCAATACGGCTTCTACATCCGCTGCGTTAGTGAAGAAAAGACTGTAACAGACTTAACTTATCTTCAGGATATGACGGGTGAGATTGCAGCCCGTTTTTATTTTTTCACAAAAAAATGTTATAATAATTTTTGAAGAAGGGTAGTTTATACCAAATTAATGTAAAATTCATTTTTCTAGATAAGGAAGAATATGCTGCAATTTGCCAAGCTAGAGTTATGAGCACTTCTAGACTATATTCTAAAATCGGGCAAATCCCCAAAATAGATTTAGAAAAAGTCAAAAATGGTTTTGTAAAATTATATAAATAAAAATATGCCCCAATCTTACAATTGGGGGACGCGGGTATTCCCGAATAACTTCATTATACCAAAAATTGTAGTTTTGTAAAGCCCCATGCACCACCCTTTATCCCCCAGTAGCTGTAGAAGCTATAGACTGGAATAAGCTTATGGAGCCTGGACACAGCGGATGTAGAAGCCATTAGGGCGGCGGTTGCCGCCGGCATATAAGTCACCACCATCATAACTCAAGAAGTAACGACTTACACCATTAGACACACTAGAGCCCCACCAACCGCTTATATTTTCATCATTCAAATTGCTATTGTAATAACTTCCACCCGGAACTGGGGAAAAGATTGAAATATAAGTAGTGCTACCACTGCTTGATCCTATGCTGCTTATTTGTGTCTTATTTGGCAAAGTCCATCCTTTTGGACAGATGCTTTCGGTGGCTTTTGCCGTATTAGTAGCAGGATTGCCGGATGTTGTATTTTTATCAACGATAGTACCAGCAGAAGCCAAGGTGTAATTGTACCAATTGGTAGGTAGGTCTCCGCTTATTGCGATAGTGCCACTGTGGATACAATTATTTCCATATCCAGGTCCCCAACCTTTTTGGCTAGTACCGTTCCATGTTCCATAGCATTCTTTCCCGCTAGGGCCGTAGGTAACGAGGTCGTAGGTGGTAAGTTCGCGATAGCCGTCGGGTTATGAGACTGGCGGTGGTTCCATCTAGCGTATTGTTTGCAATCTCACCCGTCATATCCTGAAGATAAGTTAAGTCTGTCACAGTCTTTTCTTCACTAACGCACCGGACATAGACTCCAAGGCGGCGGGCATCGCTGCTGGTATATAGGCTACTACCATTGTAACCCAGGCGGTACCGTCTAGTACCATTATAGGCCTCACTCCCCCACCAGTACCCGTTCGTAGCCTCATTGTACAGCGTACCATTGACGTAACCCCCGCCCAGAACTAGACTAAAATTAGTAACATCTATATTATTGTCTATTTGTTTGGTGGTCGGTAAGGTCCAGCCTTTTGGACATACGCTTTCTGTTGCAGTATTTAGATTTCCGCTATCATCAGCATCGCTCTTATTTATTATCGTTCCAGCACTGGCGATGGCGTAGTTGTATTGTTAGCTCTGTTAGTCTATAGCTTCTACAGCTACTGGGGGATAAAAAATCTATCACTCCTGGTGTGAAATCAATGGTTCACAAGAAACAGATAAAATCCTTACGGCGTCTGATTCTTGGTTCCCTTGGTCACCCCCCAGTTTTCCACATCCAAAAACCTATCTAGCGCAGTTACGAGTACATTTGAATCGTTATATGTCTGTACGTTTTTATTGTATATATAAGTCATATTGGCTTGATAAAGGCCAATGGCCGGCACGTCTGTCGCCCAATACTCCAAAAACTTCTCGTACTTACGAGCCCGAAGTGCGGTATCCATTGTGCCACGTGCTCCTATCAAAAGATCATCCACTAGCGAATTACGATAATTCGATAAATTTAATCCTGCCGCCTGGGCCTGCGAAGAATGATAATAGGCCAAAGGATCTGGATCGGCGCCAAGCTCAATGCTATAAACTAGAATATCGTAATTTCTCCGAGATATAATGTTGGCCACAAACTCTTGACTTTCTGCATAAGTAGATACGCTGCATTCTATTCCTAGAGCCTGCAAATTATCTGCGAGCTTCCCTGCTACCGCTGGCAAATATCCAGAATCAACCGTCGCAATCTCCAGATGGATTTTTTCACCACTAGATAACTCCTCAATTTTTTCTTTAGCCATCACCTCATCTCCAGTTGGTATCATTGGGTGATTCTCAAGTAAGATTTGAGAATCCAAAATCGGAAAATCTAGTGCCTTGGTATCTGGTGCCGCCGCCCGAATTTCTGATAAGTTTAATCCTTGTCTAATCGCCCGTCTCATGTCGGCGTTAGCGAGTGCTCCTCGTGAATTATTTAAGAATGCAAACGCCCCCGAATTAATACTAGAAAGCCTTTTTGCATAATTGCTGCCAGTAGCCATATTTGCCATCTCACCGTCTAATTCTGCCGTGGCAGTCACTCCTCCGGATTTTAGGGCTGTCTCTACGTCCGCTTTGTCCGCATAGGAATGTATAGCAAAACTACCAATCATAGGCTTACCTAGATAATAATTCTGGTTAGCCGTAAGATACACCACTTTTTCGTCTTCGCTACTAGTCTGTATGGCATTAAAATCAAAAGCCCCACTTGTTACCGGGCTTTTTGAAAAATTAGCTTCCGCCAAAGTCTTTATTGGCGTATCTTTCAAAATATGCTCTGGCACTATCGGTATTACTAGAGCCGAAGCAAAATCTGCGTAGGCTGACGGCAACTCAAACACGATATCGCCGTTTTCGTCTTCGGATACTTTTGCTCCTTCAAGATTGGCGGTATAAATTGTACTTACCGCTGGATTCTGGATTAATTCAACTGTAAAAAGTACATCTTTATTCGTAATCGGCTCTCCATCCGACCAGACCAATCCGTCTCGCAAATGAATTCGCCAAATTTTGCCGTCATTAGTATGCCTGACGGTACTTGCTAGTTGTGGACCAGGGTGTCCCGAAAAATCATCATAGACCAACGTCGCAAACATCAGCTTGCTAAGGGCCTTTTCGCTACTGGTGGTCGCAAAAAGTGGATTCAAAGAATTGATACGACCAATCGTGGCCTCAATATAAGTGCCACCAGGCACATAGGTATTTACCGCATAAGACTCGCCAAACCAAAAAGCCTGTGCTACCCCCACTAGCACCAAAGCCACAATAAGTAGCGTCCACTCTAGAACCAGCAGGCGGATTTTTTTGACATGAGAAAGCCGCCCAATAAAATTCTCCTTAATATGTTCCTTGCTATCCTCGCTAGCTTTTAAAGACACTCGTGAAAACTTCTTTACGAATCTCTGCCCACGTTTTTTGATCGAACTAGCCATTTTACTCCATCGGGATTATCAAAAGCGCTAGAATTGAAGCTATAAAAATCACTACGAAAACAATTGTCGCTACAAACAAAGACTTTTCGAGCCCCCGCCGCTGAGTATATAATTCTCCAGAGCTACCAAACCCCGCCCCAAGAGACGCACCGCGCTGTTGTAACAAAATCAAAAGTATCGACAGAATCGCTGAAATCAAAGTAGTTGCCTGTAAAAAACTTCCTAATTGCATAAAATAAATAACTCCTACTACTTATTTTAGCATAGATTTTCGTTTTAGCAAAGTGTGATAAGTAATAGCAAACCGATGCGATTCCTCGTCAATCCGAGCAATCAATCTTGCAATATGAGAAGTTTTGTCTAATTTTGTGAATCTACCATTTACTACAATGTTTACCTCGGCCGACTTTGAATGATCGCCCGACTTGTCTCGTCCAATCACTGGTATACCAAATGACTCTACTAATGGCAAAATAGCGTTCACTTGGGTAATCCCTCCATCTAAAACGATTAAATCCGGATAGTCCCACTCTTTATGTTTTAATCTCCGTTCAATCACTTCCCTCATGCTTTTGAGATCGTCTGAGCCCTTACCTCTCAGTTTGAACTTTCGGTATTCACTTCTCGCAGAAGCTCCATTGATAAACACTACCATACTCCCTACCGCATTCTCTCCTGACTGGTGTGAAATATCATACCCTTCAATCCTTCTCGGTGGTTTTTCTAAACCCAACAACTTCTGAAGCTCCAAAAGCGCCTGATCCGAAGAAATATCCAGAAATTCCTTATCCGAAAATACAATTTTTTTCCTGAGTTCGTTTAAACCAAAAAGTTGGTCGCGCGCTTCCGCTGCCAGCTCAAAATCCCCAGAAGACGCAGCGGTTTTCATCGTCTTATCTAATTCCTTCATCAGTTTGTCTCGTCCGCCCTCAAGATACTTAATCAATTTCCGGAGATTTCGCTTGTAATCTGCCGGCGTCGAGCGCCCCACTTCAATCCCCGGCGTAAGACCCAGATCGGTATCCAAAGTCTTTTTCCCGTTATAAGGCTTGGTATAATACGGAAAAACCCGCCTCAAAGTCCTAAGCGCCTTTTCTACTGTCACTTTACCATAAAACGGCCCCACATACTTCGCCCCATCATCTACCGGCGTCCTCGTAAAACTAATATATGGCACCTCGTCCTGCATTGAGACTCTAACATACGAAACGGTCTTGTCATCCCGAAGTAAAATATTCCATTTTGGCATATACCGCTTAATCATTTCGGACTCCAGAAACAGCGCATCCATTTCAGTATCCACGACAATCCAATCCGTGTCAAAAATCTCCGCCACCAGTGCTGTAGTCTTGGGGTCTTTTACAGTATTTTGAAAATACTGCCGCACGCGATTTTTGAGTACCGCCGCCTTTCCTACATATATAATTTCCCCAGCCTCGTTTTTATGAAAATAAACCCCCGGGCTCGCCGGGAGTTCTTTTAGTTTTTGTTTTAATGCCTCATTCATAATGCCATTATATCACACTTATCGCATTTTGTCAATAGTAGCACGCTGTCTCGATAAACCAACCTAGCTTAATTTGTTGTATTATTAGTCAGCAAATCCGTCATTGCACCACTCAAAAGTTGGGACATCGTGATGTAGGTGGTCGGCTCTACTATCTTAAATTCCTTCGGATATGACAACGAAATGTCTGCTGTAGTTGCCGAGCTGGTGCTGTCATCTTCGCTATTTTTTTGGAAGTAGAAACGAGTAAAATTGTTATCGTTATCTACTTCGGCGTACATAGTTGGGAAATTGCCAAAAATCTGTTCAATCATAGTAGCAGTTGTCCCACTATTCGAAGCGGCGCCACCCATACAAGCGTTTAACTCATTCACAAAACCATTATTGCCCAGCGAATTAGCAAAAGCACTCAGCTTATTAGAGTCAATCGTGAGCCGATAGAGCGTATTGGCTTTTTTGTCAATCCCCAGATTCTCGGTCGAAGAATTGATAAACGGATTAGCCTTGTATTTACTCAGGATATCTTTACTGTATTTCGGCAGCGTAGAAAACGTATTAATGAGGCAAACAGAAGAATTGTCAAATAGATCAAGATCTTCCATCGATCCTGCAAAATCATTTGAAATCAAAATCCAGGTATTGTCTGCGGCTTGGAATAGTCCGCTAAAACTAGAAATCAAAGAGAGCGTTGGATTATAGGTTGCAGTGCCATCGCCATCTATACAATTAATCACGTCTGGATCTGGACAATCGCAAGGCGCTTGAATGCACTGACAGCTACTCTCTACTACTGCTGTGCAATTCGTAGTGGTCGTAGTGTCTGTACTGCTACTGTTTGAGGTATCTGCAGTATTGCTACCCGGTGTGTTTGTTGTAAGCGCATTCATAGCCTTAGTTAGACCCGAAATTTTGAAATACGTATCACCGGTTTTGTTTTGCATTTCTTCTATGGCGAGCGGAATCACCTGATCGGCCCCATATTCAAAACTGATGTCTGCCGAAATTTTATTCATGCTTGAGGTAGTGTCAAAAGTGCCGTTAAAATCTATTATCGTATTGGTAGTGCTTACGGAATCGACTGCTGTACTATCACTATCAGATGTCGCAATGCTTGTTTCTATCTTTCCCTGCGCAGTCACAATGGTTGGCATTTCGCCACCGAATACTTTTTCAATCGCTTTGGCAACCCTATCTCCGTTATTATTCATCATTACTACGGCCACTGCTGCTGCCCCACAAATCAATGCAATTGCTAGAAACGCAAATGCCCCAATCAGAAAAGTTCGTTTTTTATGATTGTCCTTACCGGCTGGCTCCACAATAGAATCTTTGGCGACCAAATCGGGGCCACTAGGTCTATTAAAATTAGTACTAGCTACTGGTGTCTGCGGGACTTCTGTCCTCGGTGGCTCCTCATTTGTAGCGACAAAATCCTCGGCCAACATATCTATCGTACCATCATCTATTGATAGTGCATCAAAAGTTTCTTCGGTTAGAGTGGTGGGTTTAACGGTAGTATTATTGGGCTCTACTGCTGGTCTAGCAACATTGTCAGGCGTCGCAACTGGTCTATCATGATGACGTGCTACAGAACGCATCATTGGATCGACTGCACCGTAACTATCGGCTTTAATTCTTGGCGCTGCTGCTTTTTCTTCTGGGGATGTTTGAGCTGAAGGGGCCGTACTCATCTCCGGCATATTAGAACTCGGCACCTTAGTACCCTCTTTGCTACCAAACATAGGATTGAGGGGGTTTGGCGTCCCACTATCGCTCCCATCCATATAAAAAACCTCCTTTTAACACTTATTAACTACCATTATAACATAAACATTTAAATTATTTACAAAAAACGAAATGGAATTCACTTTCATTTCGTTTTTCTTACTAGCTTCTTTGCTGAACTTTCTTTCGAAAAGAAAGTTCAAGCCGTGCTATAATAAGCTTATGAATATTCCGATAACAAACGATTTTGTAATCAAATACATCAAGGCTAGGCAAATCTTGGATTCTCGCGGTAATCCTACTGTAGAAGCTGAGGTAGCACTCAAAAATGGTGGTATCGGCCGTGCGGCTGTTCCCTCGGGTGCTTCCACCGGTAGCGGTGAAGCTTTGGAGCTTAGAGATGGTGATCCGGAAAGATATGGTGGCAAAGGCGTGGAAAAAGCCGTCTGGAATATCAATTCCAAAATCAAAGACGTCCTGATCGATAATTCTTCCGAGCAGGCCCAGGTGGACAACCTCATGCGTGAGCTTGATGGTACGGATAACAAATCCAGCCTCGGTGCCAACGCGATTCTAGCAGTTTCTCTGGCAAACGCCAAAGCCAATGCTCGGGCCATGAAAATTCCGTTTTATCAATACGTCTCCGAACTCGCTGGCGTGACTAACGAAATGTCTATCCCGATGCCGATGATGAACGTCATGAATGGTGGCGAGCATGCTTCTTGGAGTACAGATTTTCAAGAATATATGATTATCCCCGCCTCCGCCGGTACAATTGAAGAAGCCGTCCGGATTGGTGCTGAAGTTTTTCATGCCTTAAAGGACGTATTAAAAGAAAAAGGCTATCCTACCACCGTGGGCGACGAAGGCGGTTATGCCCCAAGAGTAAAAGAAGGCAACAACGAACCTTTGGACTGTATTAAAGCAGCCGTCGAAAAGTCTGGATATAAATTTGGCAAGGATATTTTGATTGCACTAGACATCGCCGCTAGCGAATTTTATGTCAAAGATTCTGCCGACCCGCCCTATGAAAACGGTCGTTACGAATTAAAAACCAACGGCGATTGGAAGACCGCTGAAGATATGATTAACTGGTATGGATACTTGGTTGATAATTATTCTGTAGTTTCTATTGAGGATGGCCTCTCCGAAGATGACTGGGAAAATTGGAAAATCATGACCGAGCGTCTAGGTGACAAAACTCAGCTCGTCGGTGATGATTTATTTGTCACCAATACCAAATTACTCAGTCGTGGAATTGAGTCCAAAGTCGCAAACGCTATTTTAATTAAACCAAACCAAATCGGCACCCTCACCGAGACCATTGATGCCGTAATAATGGCCAAAAAAGCCGGCTACAAAACCATTATGTCGCACCGCTCTGGCGAAACCGAAGATGTTTCTATCGCTCATCTCGCCGTGGGGCTTGGTACCGGTCAAATCAAAACCGGTTCCCTTTCGAGAACCGATCGTATTGCGAAATACAATGAGTTGATTCGTATCGCCGATTTTAATCCGCGGCTTTCTCTTTCTCGACCATTTCAGCAATAGCCCGAGCTTCTTTAAAGCCATCGTAGAAATTCTCGGAAACTTTCGGATGCCCGATTTTGTTTGCGGCATCTACTACTTTTTGGATGTCATCGGTAATCTCAAAAATTCTTGCATCGTCTGCCTTTACCAACTTCAAATCAATCATCTTTTCAATTACTGCATCAAAGGCCGACCAATAGTCTGCACCAATCAAAGACACCGGCATCTTCGGCATCTTATTTTCTTGCATGAGACACAAAATCTCGGATAGCTCGTCCATCGTCCCAAACCCACCTGGGAAAAACACAAATACCTTGGCCGCCATCGCGAGCGACACCTTCCTTGCAAAGAAATACTCAAAGGTATAGCATTCTGAAAGGTAGGGATTCGGAAATTGCTCGTGTGCCAGCGTAATGTTAAAACCTATCGCACGGCCACCAATCTCATAGCAACCTTTTGACGCCGCCTCCATAATACCAGGGCCACCACCGGTGATTACTGCATGACCGTTCTTAGCTAGTTCTTCACCCAGCTGTCTAGCCATCTCGCAGTATTTATTGTCTTGAGCAAGTCTCGCCGAGCCAAAAATCGTCACTCCCTGCGGGAAAGTTCTTACTAATTTCAGTCCGGCAGCCAAATCTTTGGCATAAGCATTGATTCTTTCCAAATCTTCAATCGACATTTGCTTGATAAATTCATCTTGCATCGACATTTTTCATCTCCATGTTACTATGTAGTAATTATACTATATTTTCTGAATCGGCATAGGGTGTAAATCGGCTTTTCCAGTCAAAATACCCTTATTCGCACTAATTTTAGAAACTACCGCAGTAGAATTAGCCGAGGCAAACACGATAGACCTCCGAAAACTTTTACCAGAAGCAATCGCTGCTAGATACCCAGAGCCAAACGCATCTCCTGCGCCAGTGGCATCTTTTACTCTAATATCTTCATAGAGGCCAAAGCGGTAGGTGTCAATTCCGTTTGTGGCAATCCCACCTGCTCTACCATCCGTAATAAGCACCGTCTCAACATAACCCTTCAAATGATAAAGTAGTTCCTCCAAAGATTCGCCCGGCACCATCATTGCTGCTTCTTGCTTATTGACCAAGAGTACATCTACAAACTTCAAAAGTCTAAGCAGAGCCTTAGTGTTTTCGAGTTCACAAACCCCAGGGTTAAACATAATTTTAACCCCCATCCCATGTGCTTTTTCAAAAAACCGTGTCAAAGTATCCATGTCGCCACGTAGTGTAGTGACGTATAGCCAGTCCGGTCGTATCAAATCGAGATCAGAGACATCAAAATTATCAAACTTCGTACTTGCTCCCCGGTAAGTCAAAATCGTCCGCTCTTTTTGTTTGGAATCAACCAAAATAATCGAAGTACCGGTAGTTTCATGTGCGGCATAATCAATGTAGCTAGTATCTACACCCTCGCGGTCCAAAGTCTTCAAAATTGCATCGCCCGCTGTATCGTGCGAAATATTGCTCATCAAAATCGCTTCGTGGCCATGCCTCACAAAAGATATGGTAGAGTTTACTCCTCCTCCACCCACTTCATACGATAATTTTTCGATATCAATTTTATTACCTACCAAAATTTTAGCAAAAATCGACTCCTCACCGATTTTGGTGGGCGCAAGATCGTCACGGTCAATTAAATATATATCATTGAGGGCCGAGCCAATCGAAAGAATTCTTGCCATTAGATCACCACTCCGTTTTTATCAATTTCAGCTACTAATGCATGGTACATCTCGGTCGGATTGTCGACTTTGGAAAGTGCCGAGCCGACGTTAATTACGTCAAGGTCCGCATGTGCGAGGGCTCGCATGGTTAGCATGTTGGCTCCGCCATCCCAGCCGATTTCAAGCTCCGGTTTCATGCTCCTTACAATCGCGATTTTTTCCATCTGCATCATGTCGGCCGGACTACCTTGTACCCCTAGTTGCCCCGCAAAAACCAGTACATGGTCCACAAAATCAATATACTGTTTGACGAGCCCCGGGTAAGTTGACGGCAAAATCGCAAGACCCGTCCTGATGTCTTCTTTTTTGAGCGTGGCAAATACTGGCAAGAGGTCTTCACTCGCCTCGGCGTGCAAGATACAAAGCGACGGTTTTAATTTCAAAATCACATCCAAATTTTCGGACGGATGAGTAGCCATCAGGTGAATATCCGCTTTCCATTCTTTTGGCCACCAGGCATTAGAGATATCAATCGTGGTAGCTGGTGCAAACGCCCCATCCGACACGTCAATGTGTACACGTCTCGCAAAATTATTAATACTTTCGATTTGCTTACGATAATCTAGTTTGCTTTCCGCCAAAACCGCTGGCACCACCGTCACGGTTCTAATCATAATCTTTCCTTTCGTCTAAACGATTAATTCTCTTTAATCTTCTTTCCAAAGCTTCAAATTTGGTGTTGATAAACGCTTCAGTGATTTTTTCCATGGTCTTTTCATCCATAAAACGAGCGGAAAGACAAAGCACATTGGCATCGTCGTGCTCTCTAGCTAGTTTGGCCGAATCTACCGAGTCGCAATGTGCCGCCCTAATTCCCTTAAAGCGGTTGGCCTGCATGGTCATACCGTGTGCCGAATCACAAATCAAAATTCCAAAAATTCCCACCGAAATTTTGCTTCCCCGTATAGCTAGGGCCGCAGCAATTGCCGGATCATTAAAATCATTTTCCTCGGTCCCTTGATAGCTACCTACATCCACCACTTCATAACCATGCTCTGTGAGATAAGAGATTAAACGCTTTTTCGCCTCAAACCCTTTGTAATCCGCTCCGATATAAATTTTCATTATTCATCTCCCAAGCTCAAAGCCAGCTCTACCAAGCGATTGGAATAGCCCCACTCGTTGTCATACCAGGCTACGATTTTTATCATATTGCCGCAAACTACGTCAGTGAGTGGTAAATCTACAATGCAAGACCTCGGATCTCCGACAAAATCTTTGGACACCAATTCTTCTTCTGTCACACCGATCACACCATCGTATTCTGGCTCTTTTGAAACTTTTTTGAATAGTTTATTTAATTCTTCTTTTGTAGTGTCTTTCTTGAGTACGGCCGTGATATCTGACAAAGACACTACCGGAGTCGGTACCCGAATCGAAAGCCCGTTGAATTTGTCTTTCAGGGCCGGCACCGTCAGTGCGGCGGCTTTTGAAGCACCCGTAGTGGTCGGCACGATATTCTCGGCGGCACTCCTCGCTTCCCTAGGGTCTTTAGCTGGCGCATCAAGAATTCTCTGCGAGCCAGTGTAGGAATGCACCGTTGTCATCATAGCCTTTTCAATTCCAAAATTATCCTCAAGTACTTTCATAATCGGTGCGATACAGTTGGTGGTACAAGAAGCGTTGGAAACGATCAAATCGGAACTTTCAAGCGCGCCTTCATTTACACCAATTACAATGGTTTTGGCTCCTTCCCCCTTAGCAGGCGCTGAAATCAGTACCTTTTTGGCACCAGCTTCAATATGTTTCTTAGCATCTTCCGGCTTGGTAAAAAATCCCGTTGATTCTATCACCACATCCACACCAAGCTTTTTCCATGGCAAATTTTCTGGGTCTTTCTCGGCAAAAATCTGAATTTTTTTGCCATCAATTATAATTTCATTATCCGAAAAATCCACTTTGCGATTGTAAGTACCATAAGAAGAATCATGCTTCAGAAGCTGCGCCAAAGTCTTCGCATTGGTAATATCGTTAATCGCGACCACATCCGCGTCTTTTCTCTCCATCAAAATTTTCAGCGCATTCCGGCCAATCCGCCCAAATCCGTTTATCGCTATTTTTACCATAATACCTCCTAACTACTTACGCATATTATAGCATATTCTTTTTAATTCTAAAAGAATTAAAAAGCCAATAAACAAAGAAAAAGGTCAGGACATGTGCCTGCCTTTTGTACAAAAACGTAAAAGTTCCTAGTAGGGGTGCTTGACAAGGCAAGAGGAGCAACGGAACGAGTCGCAGCTCCCCAAATTGCGAAGCAATTTGTCCTAATCCAAGAAAAAGACAGGACATGTGCCTGTCTTTTTCTTCATGATTATTTCTTTTGCTAAACTTTTCTTTTTTAAAGAAAAGTTTATAGCGCTAGCGCGCAAAATGCGCGAATGCACGGTTAGCTTCTGCCATGCGGTGACAGTCTTCCTTCTTCTTAAAGGCTGCGCCTTGTTCGTTGTAGGCATCTACAATCTCGGCTTCTAACCTCTTGGCGTATGGCATCCCACCACGAGCACGAGCAGACTGCACTAGCCATGAAAAGGCAAAGTGAAGCTGACGGTGACCAGAAATAGGAAACGGAATCTGATAGTTTGCACCACCAACCCGGCGAGACTTAACTTCAAAATCTGGAGAAACATTAGCAATGGCTTTTTCCAAAACTTCCACTGGATTCTCAGAATCAAGTTTCTTAGCTGCGCCTTCAATCGCAGCATAAACCGCCCGCTCGGCGACTTGCTTCTTGCCATCAAGCATGGATTTATTGATAAGTCTCTGCACCAAGATAGATTGATATTTACGATCTGGAGAAACTTTTCTTTCTAAAGATTTAGTAGTTTTTCTAGGCATAATTACTTACCCTCCTTCTTGGCACCGTA
>CAYOSV010000004.1:0-37600 GCA_964406725.1 uncultured Candidatus Saccharibacteria bacterium
CTAGACGTCGACGTAAGCGATTAAGTGTTAATGATTTTCCACAGGTTCCCCTGTTAGTGAGGGGCGACCAGACACAGTGCTGATGCCGTGCGAGTTCTGAGGTATACTTTTGCAGGCAAAGAGATTCGAACTTTCAGAAATTACTGGAGTAAATACAATTTTAAATCAAGATAATGTAAACATTTTATAAAATATTCATAACACAGTGTCAACGAAAGAGAACTCATGGTATAATATAAAATATGAAAACACATGAAATGAATTTGCAACCAAAGTACTTCGACTTTATAAAAGATGGAACGAAGAGTATCGAACTCCGCCTTTATGATGAAAAACGAAGTCGAATAGAACTTGGAGATATCATTGAATTTTCTAAATCTGAAAATGATAAATTAAAAGCTGAGGTCATCGGTCTTCTTCGTTACAAATCTTTTAAGGAGTTATTTGAAGATTTCGATATTTCTATTCTCGCCGATGCTTCTATGACAAAGGAAGAGCTACTCAGTGTGCTTAGTGAGTTCTATACTCCGGAAAAACAAGCAGAATATGGAGTTGTTGGTATTCGCTTGAAGATGCTTTAAGAATAGTAAAAAGCACCCTCAAAGAGGGCGCTTTTTGTTGAGAGATTAGCCGTTGAAAACATGTTCACGAGAGTGGTCATTGTAAGGATAGATTTCCTGAAGTGTTCGAAGTGCTCCATTAAAAGTCATACCAGGAAGTATATGATCAACACCTTCAACCTCGAGCATCCTCTTGAAACTGTCGTAAACAGCAACCCGTTTTACGTCAAATTCATTTGGGCCGTAATTCTCGAAGGTTATAGTGTCGCCCTGACGAACCTTTTTAATCTGCGAATAACCTACGCGGATTTATTGACCACCTTCTTCGCCAAAGATTATATATAAAAGTGGCATCTGGTCGATGTAATTCGACAGTTTAAAGAAGGCAATGCATTCCTTGCCAGTCTTACTGTTTGTAGCAATTGTTCCGGTAAGGTATCTTGTCTTGTTCAGAACAGGCGTATCGGTGTCATACAGCTCATTACAATAACCATGAAAGGTATTGTCATCATCTACCACGATTACACCTGCAAAAGATGGGTCCGGTTGTACCCATTCACCATTCTCCAGAAATTTTAAAAATCTTGCTCATTTTATCACCTCCTCTGATTGTGAGCAATATATATTATAGCATAAATTTAGTATTCGAGCAATAGTTACCGAGAGGATGAACCCTATAAGTTCTCGTCCCTCAACAAATCATTGTAAAATAAAAAAGAACCCTTTGGGTTCATTTTATTTTATGGTGATCCGGGAGGGACTCGATTGGTAACAACGAGCCCCGCTTTTTCAAGTTTTTGTATCAACAAAAAATGGTGATCCGGGAGGGACTCGAACCCTCGACACCAAGCTTAAGAGGCTCGTGCTCTAACCAGCTGAGCTACCGGACCAACCATGTGGCCAAAACCACTATACATAATTATAGCACAAAAACCATTTTTTGAAAAGCCTACTTCTCCCTCACAAACTCTTTCAAAGTAAACAATTGATAATTCAAAGCGCTCTTCTCCAACACTTTCGCAGTAATCACAATATGCGCCCCATCCTTCGGATATTCCGAACTGTCTTCAATATTAAATACCGTACCAATCTTTTGTTTTCCATCCGCATCTGCCTGTACAATCGAATAGCTCTGTCCTGGATGACTCACTAATCCATCAATCTCTACAACTTTACCAGTCATCCGCCCATTTTGAATATCAGAAGAAAGAGCTTTCATCGCATCATAATCACCATAAGAAACTTTCACATCCGGATTTTTTAGCTCCGCACTACTTACCTTGTATGAACTGCTAGAACCACCATCAGAACTACTAGAGCCACCATCTTTATTCTTATTAGTTATCACCAAAACCGCAGTCACAGCCACCACCACTAATATCACCGCCCCAATTATTAAATATATTGTTTTATTAGATTTTTTCGCCATAAAATCCTCCTTATTTATTATGATTATATCACAAGGCTATTCCCACCCACCCCCAGCATTATATCCAGTCATATACCCCATTTCATACGCCCCCTTCTCTTCCTCAGACAAAGAGTCAAAATCGTCCACGCTCACACCAAATCCCGTATAATAAGATTTTGCTATTGCATCCTGCTGTCCATCCATCACTCCCAAATCTTCCAAATCACCCAGATCCCGCGTCATGCCATCTTCCGCTTCATCCGATTCCTCATCCAACTCCTCATCAAGTTCATCTTCCTCATCAAAATCCTCTGAATCGTCAAATTCTTCCCTGCCAAATTCATCTATATCATCATAATCATCCATATTACATTACCTTTACTTTATTATTAATCCCTGCTTCTTCACATAACTTCAAAAATTCATCCACCATACCAAGTTCCGAATATCCACTAATTTCAGTCCTATAATGCATTGGGATTATACATTTTGGCCGACAAGCCTCGCAAATCTTCACCGCCATGTCAGCATCAATCGTATAATATCCACCCACCGGAATTAACAAATAATCCGCATCCATAATCGCCGCAAGCTGAGATTCAGAAGGAAAATGCCCCAAATCCCCCAAATGCACCAATTTCTCTCCATTTTTAGAAATCACAAAAATTGTATTCGGACCACGAAGACTTCCGCCAGCATCATCATGCCAGCTCGGCACTTCTTTAATCTCAAAATCACAGCCACCCGGCACCAACTCCACACATTCAACCCCACTATGGTCCGCATGTTCATGCGAGCAAATCACCCGCACACCAGAAACTCTCAATGGTTCTAATCCCGGTACGCTACCGTCTTTATACGGATCAATCACCAGCGAGTCATCAATCCTAAAACAGCTATGCCCCAAATATTCAATTTTCATAATCAAGCTCCTATTTAAACCACCTTCTCTTCACCTTCACCCCTTCATCCAATCTAACCTCCACCGCATCCAATCTTTTCAAAATCTTCTCATTTTGTTTCACTAGTTGCCCCACTCCAATTTTCTCTAAATTTTTCACCGCCTTCGCTAAATCATCCGCGAGGCTCGCCTGCTTTTTAGCCAAATCCGAAAGCGCAGCCGCCGCCTCACTAAGACTCTTCCCTGCATCTTCAAAAACCTTCTCACCAGACTGATATTTTTTAATTTCAGCTTGAAGTTTATTAATATTCCCCACCAACGTCCGCACTTGAGCGTCAATATTTTTTACATCGCTCGCCATAAATCATCCTTTCTCAAAATATTTAATTCTTCCATCGCTTTATTAAGCAGATTCATCATCACTATCGATTTAAATCCCGTCGGCACTTTTTCTCCTATTCCCATCAGCACCTCTCTATCTATTGTATCATTTTGAAAAAGTATATTCAGAAGTTCCATATATTTATTCTTATCTTTCATAAGTAAAACATCCATCATTCCAGATACCACGTCCACAATCTTTTTCCGATTTATCCGATAAAGTTCCAAACCAAACTTAGTCACCGCCGTAATAATATCCGCTATTTCCACCACCTCTCCAGTATTAGTTGTTATCCGAATATACGCTCGTGCCAGCAGAAGCCCCGGATGTTGCGGATACGCCTGCAAACTCCTCCCCACCTCCGCATAAAGATCCGCCTGCTTTTTCACCGAGAGCCCGTCTACTATCCCTAAAACCTGCACCAAATCATCCGGCGCATCAGTAATTTGTCGCACCAAATCAATATGCGTATTTCCAAGATACCTCAAAATCTCTTCACGCACCATCCGACTCCTTGCCTTCTCATCAGAAATTTTCGCCGCTGCCGTCGCCACTTCCAGAAGTTGTAAAAACGCACTCCTCCGACTCCGCTCAATAATATTATAAACAAAATCACGAAGTAGCACATCGAGCGCCTCTATCACAAATTCCACCGGTTCATCCGTAGCAATGTTCTCAATCACCGACCGAGCTGCCTCCACAAAATTATCATCGTCCTGATACCCCCGCACATATTTTCCATAATTTTCTACGATAGATTTTTTATCAAACCCAGTAAGTTTTACCGAAAATTCATTCGCCGAAAAATCCACCGTATAATCTTTTACCACACCCAGAATCGACAAACGATAAATCACTTTTTCCGTCTTTTCTCGATCAGCCTGAAAACTCGCTATTCTAACTTCCCGCGATTTAGAAATATCCCCAATTTTTTTCAAAACATTCCGAGTGAGTGCCAACTCTTCTTCAATCCCACCAAAAGCACTCGTGTGAAAAAATAACATCCTATCCACATCATCACCATTCCATTTATGTTCGTCCATACTCCTTTTCATATCCATAAGCGAAGACGAAGGCCCCAGCAAATGTTTATTATGTTCCGGAAAATCATTCGAAACAATCACATAACTATACGCTTTTTCACGATCACGCCCCGCTCTTCCCGCTTCCTGATAAAAAGCCTCAATCGATTGTGGCAATCCATAATGAATCGTGTAACGAATATTCGGTTTATCAATCCCCATTCCAAACGATTTTGTCGCCACCAGCGTTGGAAATACGTTATCTTTATATTGTTTCACAATTGAAGTTTTATATTCCGACCACTCATCTTCATTCATCGGATTATTTTTAGGCTTTTTACCTGAATATTCTTTCGCCTCCACACCCATACCATGCAAATCCGCAAGAATCTGCATAATCCCATACTTCCCTCCCACGTGTGGACAAAACACGATTCCACTCATCGTATCACTTCCGTTCGTTTCATAAAATTCATCGAAATCCATCCCAAATTTTTTCGGCAAATCCACTTCCACAATTTTTTCCAGCGCCACATTTTTTGCGCTAGACTCTACCGGCACCACTACAAATTCAATTTCTTTTCTATCAAAAGAAGTTGGACGAATCACATAGTCATCATCAATTCCAAGGTCCCGTTCCATATCCCGGAGCACCGCTTCTGACGCTGTCCCAGTGAGCGCCAAAATACAGGGTGAATCACCACGCGTCTTCAAAAGGTTCCGACAAGTATTCGCCAAGTTTAAATACGAAGTTCTAAAATCGTGCCCCCATTCCGAAACGCAATGTGCTTCATCAATCGCACAAACCGGCACCACATTGCGAGTACAAAGTTTCTTAAGAGCCCACCGAAACCCCTCAATTTGTAAACGCTCCGGCGACATAAACACCAAATTATAATGTCCTGCTACCATCGCCCGCGCCAAAAAACTTTTATTAGCCGTAGCCGCCGTCACTCCCAGTACTCTATCCGCTCCCATCCTCATCAAATTGTCCACCTGGTCTTCGATTAACGAAGTAATAGGGTCCACCACTATCGCCACTCCCGGCATAATATATGACAAAAGTTGATACACCACCGACTTTCCCGACCCCGTCGGAAGTAGCACAATTGAGTCATTCCCTTCTATCGTCTGCCGAATTCCATCAATTTGATTCGGCCGAAATCCTTCAAACCGATAAATATAATTCAAAAGAAACAAAAGCGCCTTTTCATTCACTACCAATTTCTGCTTTACAAGTTTCGGAAACTTATTTTGAATCAGTGGCAAAGGATAACTAATATCCTGTAGATATATAATCTTACTCGGTTCAAAGTCATAATTATCGTTCACCGTTATAACATAATCAGCCTTACTCCCCACTTCTACAATTTTCACATTATCAAAAGCATAGTTCGCATCCCGATAAAGTTTCCCAACATTGTGTGATAGTTCCCTCAAATCATCAAGCGCCGCCGTCAAAATCAAATTTTGCTCTTTCGCGCTAAGGCTTGGAATATTTTTTGAATCAAAAGCCACCCGTACTCTCTCACCAATTTTAATTTCCCCGTGTTTCACAAGTTCAATCAAAATCATCTGGAATTGATGCGCTAGTTTAATACCAATCAAACTTTTATCAATCCCTCCCGTCACCGAGTCGCTATACATTTCTTTTAGTTTCCTTACAAGCGCCGGCACCGCACCCATTCCACCAGCCAAATCCTCCGCCTCAATTCTAAAAACAGGCAGTCCATTTTTCTCCAAAATTTTATCCCGCTCATCATCCTTCTCCTTATGGTTCGAATGAGTCGGATCATCAATCTCCACCGCAATCGCCGCGTTTCCATGCGTAATCAAAAAATCAACCCTTTGAGAAAGCACCGAACTCTGCAAATTTTTCTTATCGATCACCAAACTCTCAAACGACACTTGTGGCAAAATATCTTTCGCATATTTCATCCCCAGCGTCCCCACAAAAATCTTTTTATAAAAATATTCCTCCGCCGTCATATTATCAAGCACCGGTCGTTTCGCTCCATCGTGCCACTCATTCGGAATATTTGGTAAATGATAATTCAAAAAAGAATTCACCGCCACTTTCTTCCCAAAATTACCATCCTTCATTTTTAAAATCCCAAAAACTTCCTGTTCCAATTTTAAAGACAGCCGAGTGAGTCTTCCCCGATTCACAATTTTTTCTATCACCGAAATAATCGCCGTTTCCTTTTCGCTCAAAAAACCACTAGACAAAAATCCAGCAGGCGGCACAAAATCAATCCTCCACTTCGCAAACGATTCCATATTTTTCCGAAATTCCTCGTCATCATTAAACAGCCCAAAAAAATCAGCGGGCAACGCCATCGTATCCATAAACACCGTTTCAAACCCACTCGCTCTCGCCCTCGCCAAAAGTTCAACCGGAAAATTAAGCGCCGCTACATTAGTATACGGCCTATTTTCCTTCCCCTCCATCCTACTTAAAAACCTTGTTTAAAATCCACACCGCCAAATACAAAACCAAATTACAAACCACCACTACCGGCCCCGTCGGCAAATCCAAAAAATTCGATATCAAAACTCCCGCTACCAAACACACCGCAGAGATTATCGCCGAAGACACCACCACACCTTTAAAGTTTTTACAAACCATTTTAGAAATCAAAGTCGGAAACACCACCAAAGCCGATATTAGAAGTGCCCCCATCACCCTCATTCCAAGTACCACCACCACCGAACAAATCAAAGCAAAAATTGCATTATAAACATCCACTTTTATCCCAATCGCTCGCGCAAATTTTTCGTCAAACGAAATCGCAAAAATCTTGTTATAAAATACCGCATAGAATATCGCGGCAGCCACAAAACAAATACTTGCAAGCACAATTTCAGCATTCTCCACCACCAGCATCTCATCGCCAAACAAAACATGGTCTACATCCACATCCGTTCCCGTCGCCGACGCAATCAACATTCCGACTGCTAGCGCACTCACCGACATCATCGCTATCGCCGCATCGCCAGTCACTTTTGCATTCTTACCAAGCCGAAGAATCAAAAACGACACCAAAATTACTATCGGCAGTGCCACATATAAAGGCGTAAAACCAAGCGCCATCGCAATCATAAAGGCTCCAAACCCCACATGCGAAAGCCCGTCACTAAGCATCGCATTTTTCCGAAGCACCATTGGCACACCAACTAGTGCCGCCAAAATCGCCACCATCACCCCCACCACCAAAGCCTTCAGTAGAAAATCATTCATTATGCACCTTCTTCACAAATTCTTTCGTCGTGCCAAAGAACACGTCCTTTTCCCTCAGCGACAAAATTTTGTTTCCAATCAAATTCCCATGATCAAGATCATGCGTCACCATAATAATCGTCATCTTAGACTCTTTATTCAATTTTTCCAAAAATTCATACAGCCATTTTTTAGACTTTTGATCCAAATTATTCGACGGCTCATCCAGAATCAAAAGTTTCTTAGACGCCATCAGCGCCCTCGCTATCAAAACTTTTTGTCTCTCTCCACCCGAAATCTCTCCAAAACTTTTATCCTTCAACTTCAAAATCCCAACCGTCCTCAGAATCGACTCCGCTCGTTTTCGAATTCCACTATTATATATATTATGTCCTTCATTAAGTGATCCCGACAGCACTATTTCAAACACCGACGCCGGAAAATCCGCATCAATCAAATTCTCCTGCGGGATATATCCAATCTGCTTTTCAGAAAATCCATTCAAAATCACCTTACCAGATTTAGGTTTCAGAAGTCCCAAAATCCCATTTATAAGTGTAGTTTTTCCCGAACCATTCGGCCCCACCACACACAAAAAATCACCTTCCAAAATAGAAAGGTCAAGTTCAGAAATCACCACATCCCTGCCATAAGCAAGTGTCAGATTATCACACCTCAAAACTTCCATTAATTCATATTATACAACATTTTGGATAATTTTTCTAGGATTCCCCACCAAAAGTTCTTCTAACTCTTCCGAGTTATAATATTTTGAAAGTTTTTTCATCGCCCCCGGCAAAAAATCTTCCCCACGCAAATGGTGGATATCCGTCCCCACTCCAAAAATCATTTTTTCCTTTGCAAGTTTCACTGCTACTTTGCGTGCCGCCTTACCATACTGATCCACAAAACTTCCAATGTTGCACTGCAGAAGCACTCCCATGTCAAAAAGCTCAATAATCAAATCAAAATCTTTCTGAAAAGTCACATATCTTTCTGGATGCGCCAAAATCACTTTATATCCTGCGCGAATAAGTTCCAAAAATATGTCAGAATACCCCGGAAAATCTCCACTCATCGGTAGCTCCACCAAAAGATATTTCGACCCACCCATACTAGAAATCTCACCAGCATTAAGCAAACTCAAAATCTCACGATTAATATAAATTTCATTCCCCAAATAAATCTTCACAGGAATTCCCTCCGCATCCAACCGTTTTTGTAAATCAGAAACCAACTTCAAATTAGCATCCCGAGACGAAGTGTAGATCGTCTCGTCCACGTAATGTGGTGTCGCAAAAATCTCCGTCACCCCACCGCTATATAATTCTCGCACCAAATCCAACGAATTTTCAATAGCAGCCGCCCCGTCATCTATTCCTGGCAAAATATGTGAATGAAGATCAATCATTTGAACTTTTACTTTCACCATAGCCATACCCATGGCCATAATAATAGCTATAGTACCTCGAAGATTTGCGATCCACCATATTAAACACAATACCGGCGACCTTCGCCCCCACTTTCTCAAGCTCATTCTTTGCTGCCATCAAATCACTTCGAGAAGTGCTACCGTCTTTTACCACCACCACCGTTTCGTCCATTAATGAAGACAAAATCACTGAATCCGCAAGACCGCCAATTGGCGCCCCATCAAAGATGATGATATCATAACGATGACGAAGCGACGTAAGCAGTCTTTTGTTCTTCTTAGAAGCGAGCAGCTCCGATGGATTCGGTGGGTAAGTTCCACAAGTAATAATATCGAGATTATCTATAGTGGTATTATGAATATAATGATTCAATTTTTCAAGATCGTCCGTAAGAAGGTTTGAAAGACCATCCGTATTTGGCACATCAAACAGCCTATGTACCCGACCTTTTCTAAGATCGCAGTCCACTAGAAGCACCTTTTTCTCTGCCTGTGCAAAAGAAATTGCGAGGTTTGCCGACACAAAGCTCTTCCCCTCACTAGCATTCGTAGAAGTCACCAAAATCGTCTTCAAATTTTTATCTACCGCCGTAAACTGCAAATTTGTTCTCAAACTCTTGATATTTTCACTCACAATTGACTTTGGATATTTCTCTACCACTAGCTCCGATACTGCTTCGCCTTTTTTGCTAGATTTCATATCACTCTTGCAAATCCGACCTGTCTTTGGTAATCCATACATTTTTTCCACCTCATCGCCATGTTTCACCGTATCGTCAAGATAAAATCTAAGGAAGGCAAAACCAGAGACCAGAGCTACCGCCACCACTGTAGCCAAAATAATATCACGAGTTAGCGTATTATTTGATGGCGACGTCGGCGCCTTCGCTACCGACAGCTGACTCACGTTATCAAGTTTATAAATTTTCGAAACTTCCTCCGAAAACACATTTGCCACTTCGTTAGCAATCGTAGCAGCTTTTTCGGCATCCAAATCTTTCACCGTCACAGCAAGGATTGAAGTGTCTTCCACCGGCTTCACCGTCAAATTTTTACCCAAATCCTTTGCCGACACACCAAGCTCCAAATTATCTACTACCCGGTTCAAAACCAACTCACTTTTTGCAATCTCACCATAAGTAGAAGTAAGTTTCTGGCTCGCATTCACATCATTCAAAGTTGCCGCCGCATTATTTGCATTATCCGACTTCGCAATCACAATTGTCGTCTGTGCTTGATAAACTGGCTTCTTAAACACCAAATCATAAGTGATAATACCGCCCACACACAAAATAATCATCAAAATATAAGCCAAAATATAGCGCTTCAAATAGGTAAAAAAGTCTTTGATATTAATTTCTTCCATAAAAAACCTTACTTGTCTATGATTATATCACATGATACTGCTTTTGTAAAGAGTTTACTCTGATAAATACTCTTGAATCTTATTCTTAGCATTATCAATCGAAGCAGGATCCGCCAACATCACGTAAAGTGGCCGATTAGCCCCCATACTATAAGTTCCCTGCATCGACCCAGTCCCATCTACCGAAATAGACTCCACTTTCCAATTAGTTCCAGATCCAAGCTGCATCCGAATAAACGAGCTAATATCATCTCTAGTAAACGACGTTTCAAACGAATCCGCCGCAATATCCAGAATATTTGGCAAATTCAAAAGATATTTTTTCGACCCCGAAAGCCTCGCAATGATAGAAGTTATCACTTGCATTTGATTTTCGCCACGATGTCTATCACCTCTCTCATACGACTTTCTTTCTCTTGCAAACCGGAGCGCACAGTCACCATCCACCCACTGTTTACCCACCTTATATTCACACATTTTATCCTTCCCCTCAGTCTTCAATTTCATTTCTGTATCCGAATCAATCTCAATCCCATCAATCTGATCCACTATTTTCACCACCGTATCAAAACTTACTTTAGCCGTATAGTCAATTTTAATTCCCAAAAAATCTTCAATCGTAGTCTTACTCATATCAATCCCATACACCCCTGCATGCGTCAGTTTGTCACGAATCCCAGTCGTTCCATGTAGTTGCACATAGGTATCCCGCGGGATGGATACTAGCAAAATTTTACCTTGCTTCGGATTCATCACCGCCACGATATTTACATCCGACCGTGCCGTCGCTTTTACCCCATTCCGAGAATCTGTCCCTGATATATATAATATAAATGGTTCCTCCGTCACCTGCTTCTCCGAAGTCGCCACATTCTCCGCCTTGATTTCAATTTCAAAAGTATAAATCACTTTTACATCTTTCACCAAATCCGCTGCCTCTTCTTTCAAAACCTCTAGATTATCTGTCTCAAGCACAATTGCATCCACAATTTTATTACTAAAAACCGTAGCCAGTGTATCAAGATCATCATAAAGGCTTGTCTCAAATTGCACCTTCTCTCTTAAGTGTTGCTCCGCATTCCCAGCTTTTTCGTCAATCGAAAGAAACCCCACGCTTTTGCCAGCCAGTCCAGCCAGATCATTAATTCCACTAGATTCCATAACAGCCACACTGTACTGTTTGGATTCCACACCCCCACCAGTGATTTTATTCAAAAAATTATCAAAAGATGTCCAATACCGAATTGCAAACCCCACCGCCACCAAAATAATCACAATTACCAGTCCGACAACAATTCTCGCCCCCGTCGAATGTGATTTTCTTTCAGTTTTTTCTTGCTTACTCATTTCTCCTACATTCTACCCACCAAACCCCAATTCCTATTATCTATAATTATACCCCACTTTTGACTATTTGTCAAAATAGTTTACGACTGCCCAAAATCTTATTGTGGTCTCTCAAATTATGGCACACCATATCCACTACTATAACATCACCTACAATATGATAAAAAATGTCATATTTATAATGGCTCATTTTTATCTTTCTGAGACCGACAGCAAACAGCTCTTGATCTTCACATATCGAAAACCCTTCAGGAAATTCGGCAATCTTATCAAGCGCTATTTTAAGTTCGATATAAAATTTATTCGCAACCAAAGAATTGCCTACACCTTCAATAGAAAAGGCTAAATACTCAAAACAATCCTGTATGTCGTCCTCAGCCTCTGGAGAAATTTTAAGCTTGTACGCCATATTTCTCACGAATCTCTGCGAGAAATACATTTGCCGATTTCAACTCGTCGCCATCAGTAATGGCTTTATTAACTTTCCTAACACGATTAAGCAATTCTGCTTTTGTATGAACCTTCTGTCTTTTTCTTTTCGCAATAAGCGCATCCACATATTCGCTCAAAATTGAACGCTCATCATCTGTCATCTCATTAATCACCATCACTAGTTCTTTCGTCGTCATATCCATATTATAACATATTTTAAAAACAGTACATAACCTTATACTCCCACCAACCACAGACAGTCTTTCTAAAAAATAGCTCCTCAACGGATAAATAATCGTTTGATTGGGTCCAGTAAAACTAAGATTTCTTCATGAACCACTAAGACATAAATCAAGATAGAAACAAGCTGCAAAGCTAAATTCATCGGGGTATCTAAAAATGCAGAAAACGCACAGACTAGAAGCGCGCAAACTAATATAACAAATTTCAAATCAAGATGTATTCTAACATATTTTCTTGTATCAAACAATCGATATAGGAATACAGCAATATAGCTAATTGTAGTCGCAATGGCAGCCCCCTGAATCCCTATTAGAGGAATTAGAATGGCATTGAGGACAAGATTCACAATTGCGCCAATCGTAGCCGAGAACAAAAATCCCTTACTGTCTTTATGCACATTATAAGAAGTCGATATAAACGTAGACAATGTCAAGAACATATGTCCTATCATTAGTACAGGCACATACTCCCATGCAGAATAATATTCTGGAGCCACATAAACGGTATATAACTGCCTAATAAATACTAACAAAATCATGCTCACGCCGACCAATATAACGGTTAGCATCCCAAAAACCTTATTTGTGTATCTTTCATTGTCTTCTGTTCCGTTATTTTTGACCGCAGAAAATAACCAAGCCTGCATAAATATAGAAGACACAGAAGAAAGAATTGTAGGTATTTTATATGACACCGCATACACACCACTAGCCGAAGCGTCCATCATCCCCATAATCATGGCTCTATCCAAAAAATTCATTATCCACCACATAAACGTCGTGGGTATCAATACAGCTGAATACTTAACCATTTTCTTAAACAGCTTTTTATCAAACTTTGACCCCTTCAAATTAAACAGAGTCTTACTGGCAATAATAGCGTAAATCGAGACCAAAACATTAGCCAAAATATATGCCAAGAAATAACCACCTATTCCAATCTTCAACCAAACCAAAAATACCAAGCTAAAGATCAGTATCAATGCAGTATGTAGAACATTTCCAAGAGTGAATTCTTTTAATTTTTCTTGGCCCTTTAATACCACAAGATATATTTGAGATATTGCACTAGTAACCAGATAAGCATAAAAATATAAATGATAATCGCTAAATTCATTCAGCGATTTTAGTATAGGGATCGAAACAGCCCCTATAATAACTAGCGGTATTAACATAGTAGTCGCAATACGAGTTATCTTCTTATCATTGGCATTCTTATCTAGAGAAAACATCAAAACCGCTTCAGCAATATTCAGCGTAAGCAGTGGTATCAGAAAATTGCATAATGTGTACAATAGATCAGCAGTACCATATTCCGAAGCTATCAAGCAATTCGTATATAATGGCACTAAAAACAAATTAATAAATTTTGTAGCTATATTGCCAATAGCAAAAATAATCGTATTTTTAAATAAGTACTTATTCCTGCTTTTATCAATACTACTCATTTTTATCCTTCTTCAATGACGCGTGCAATATCCTTGGACAGAGGACACCCATCAACATTTTTAGTCTAATTTTAAAACTCGCTTCAGCAAAAACACCAGAGAACACATCCGCCAAGAATTCCTTACGCCATTTTCTGTAAACGTCACCGTCAAAGCCAGCATCCATAATTCCCATCATAGCATTCAAACAAAACAAAGCATGATGTTGTCTCCAAACCCTTTGCACTTTTACGCCATCATTTTCTATAATTTTTCTTATTTCAAGCAACGACTTATCACCATTATCCATTTTATCCAAACTAAATTTAGTTGTTGCAGATTCAGGATTAACTCTTCTATAATGATACGACGCACAATCACATATAGCTATTCTTTTTGCATTATGAGCAACCGATAAAATGAATTTCAATCCCTCACCATAGAATAAACTTTCATCAAATCTAATATTCTTGATGCAATTTCTGGTATAGATTTTGTTCCAACATCCAACATTGATTTTTGTACCTAGAAGTTGCTTCTCGGTCTCAGAAGAAGAAATTATATTACTATGAAGTTCAGAAGATACATCATCAGAACTCCATGTCCTGTCAGAAAAACAAAAATCTGCGTCACATTCAACCATACAAGACACCATATTTTCTATAAAATCGCCCTCCAAATAATCATCAGCATCGATAAAGCACAAATAATCACCTCTCGATTTTTCAATCCCCAAATTCCTCGCCGAGCTAACTCCGCCATTTTTTTTATGAAAAACTTTAACTCTTCTATCTTTTTTTGCAATATCTCTTGCCACCTTCAAGCCATTATCAGAAGACCCATCATCTACAACAAGAACCTCAATATCCCTATATGTCTGCCTCGTACAAGATGTAACGCATTCAACAATATAATCAGCCGAATTATACAGGGGAATTATTATCGAAACAAGATGCATTTTCATTTTTTCATCCCCTCATCAAGAGCAATCGATAGATATTTTCTCGATCGTTTTCTTTCTTTTTCTATTACGACTCTTGCATTTTTAAAATTAACTTCAAATAGCTCATTCGCTAACGGTATATCTTCAACACTAGAAACTGCTCTATCTTCCAAATTAGTCATTTTGAGTAAATGATTAATCCTGTAATCAGTCTTTCCACCGACGGCTAAAAACGGCTTTTCAAAAATAACCGAAAATACATTTCCATGGAACGAAGAAGAAATCACGATTTTTGCATATTTAATATAATTAAGAAATTCAATCGGCCCAGCGTTATATTTTTTAACAAAATCGCGATAGAGAAAATGCATTTTCGCATTTTCTTTTACAATCACAACTGGAATATTACACATTTTCGACAACTCACGCGAAACCTCGTAAGCATTTTTATTGCCCTTCAAATCATACAGTAATATATAATCTTCCTTTATAATTCTATCACCGACAATTTTGTCCCAATCAGTACTATTAAGTAGCAAAGTTGGGTCTACATGAATCTCAGCATTTTTGCCAATTGTCTGTTTTATCACCTCAGCGCTCCCAGCCTCTCTCACAGAAATATTCTCGTATTTAGACAAATCTTCTACCAATCTTTTTCTAGTTAGGTCGTCCAATAGCAAACGCTCAGGACCAAAACTAGGCGCATAGGATATTCTCTTCGCATTACCCCCTACGAATTCCAAGAAAAACGACCAATCAAAATCCAAAATAGTAGGCTTCCAAATCTGATCACTACCGCTAATATAGTAATCATACTTCGGACATCTTTCTATTATTTCTTTCATATCCGAATATTCCCCATCTGTTAAAGACAGTTTATTTTTGATAAAATCTTCGTACTTATTTTTGCGTTCCAATAGTTGAGTTCTATATCTACTCAGCAATATCTTCTTTAAATTATTTTTTAAATCAAAAATTTTAAATGGCCGATCATAATATTTTTTCTGTCTTTCTGTTCTCAAGTTTATAATCTGATATTCATAAGCATAACCAAAATTGTTTTTTACAAATTCTTGCAAAGCATAAGCTTGCAAAACTGAGCCATGATTATACGATGAATGAAAAGTGATTGCGCCTATTTTCTTTTTCATATAAATCTCCTTAAAATCTTTTTCGCCCTGAACTGTAACAACAAAAGCAAAAGTCGCTTCTTTCTAAACGAATACGAAAATATTTTACACCTCAATGATTTACCAGTGTATTTCTTTAATTCGTATTCTTGCAAAATCTTCACAATATCCGCTTTTGTAGCACGCGACATCTCATATTTGAATAGTAGCATTTTCTTTTCTTCTACAAAATCAGAATATTTTTTGTCAGTCAAAGCCTCTAATTCATCCATTGCTAAGGCTATACTTTTTATCTTTTTAAGAACATTTTTATCTGACAGGGTAGCACTTTCGATATTCTGAACATAATTATAATATCCACTTTTTCCGTCCAAATAGCATATTTTCTTAATATTATTATTCAAGATATATCCAAGCAAAAACAGAATATCTTCGCAATATCCAATATTTTCGTTAAAAGACGGACATAGCTTTTTATCGAACAAAAACCCACATGAATAACCGTGAATATCATTATTATTTTCTGCGGAGCCTTTCACAAATTCATCAGAAGAGTACACAGATTTGCACAGCACCGGCTTTTTAGCATCCTTTTCTACAAACTGAATTCTACAACTAACCAATACATCGTCAGCTGCTTTCTTTATCAACGCTTCAATCACCCCACTATCAATCGTATCGTCAGCATCAAGGAAAAACACAAAATCACCCGTCGACTTCAAAATCCCATAGTTTCTCGTCGCACTTACACCGTGGTTCTTTCTAGCGTAAACTTTTATTCTTTTATTATCCCTTGCATATTTTTTTACGAGTTCCAAAGAACCGTCAGCAGAACCATCATCCACCACGATCACTTCTATATTATCGTAAGACTGCTTTTTTACGCTTTCCAAAGCATTCTGTATATGCTTTTCCGAATTATACATCGGTATAACGATAGATACTTTTTTACGCATTTTTCTCTATCTCCTTCCACGTTCCTACACCCGTAACAAAAATTAACGAAAAGGCCGTCATAAAAATATTGTAATCTGAATACAGCCACAATTTCTCTCCCACACCATAAATGAGAAAGCTCATAAATACTATCACTAGAAGAATATTCTTTTTCTCATATAAACATTTCAGCAGTTTAACAAATCCAGTCAAATATATCAAAGCTCCAACTATTCCAAAAGAATACAAAATATAAACTACAGAGACATCACAGGTCTGATTCAAAACTGATATATCATTACCAAAAAGCGTGATAGGAAATCGATCTATAAATATTCGCGCATTTGTAAATCTTCCTGAAGAATATTGATCCACCGCTTGTTTGACAGAAGGATTTTGAATCAAGAAAGAATAAAGGGCCACTACTACAACTGTGATTATTACCGGACTAAATATGATCAATTTCTTTACTAGTTTTTTATCAAAGATAGTCTTTCTGTAATTATATAAGAACACTAAAACCACAAACACAATATAAGCAACTATCGCCGTTCTACTATTCGTAAAGATATTTACTATAAACATCAATATGACACTAGCTATCAGTATCCATATTTTCTTTTCTTTATTCCTGCCCAAATAAACCATTTCTAGACACATAATAAACACATTCATTCCCAAAGTATTTGGACTAGAAAACCCAAGATCATATTTAATCGTATCGCTACCGTCCTTAAATAGGTAAGCCACACTAGAAATCAACCCCGTTTGACTCAAGAATATCAGCACCGCAGTGAAGATCAATCTCATTCTCAAATCGAATTTAACCCTCTCATCAAAATCGATTCCATAAGAGGCTATGATCAGAAGCACTGTTTTAAAAGGAATAAAGCTATTCGAAGTAAAGATAAAAATACTGGATATCAAAAGTAGCGGCATCATCTTGAATAGTATGTTCTTCATTTCCATCCGATTATGACGGAAAAACAAAAAGACGATCAAAATCAAAGACATGTCCGACAGTACTCTAAGTGCATCAGTCAAAAACGGGATATGTCCAAAAAAAGCATAAGCAAACAAAAAGAAATAGGTGATTTCAAATAGTAGTAAGTTAGCTCTTTTTCTTTTCACGCCTTTACTCCATATATTATCTCAAAACTATTCTCGACACTCTGCACGCCAGATAGTAGTTCGGCAAAATACAAAATCTAAAGAATACTCTTCTAGGAAACGACAAATGAGCTTTCAAATAAGCCCTGTTCTTTTTCTGAAAAATCGGCTTATTCTTCAAGACTTTTCTTGCTTTATCATATCTTTTTCTGTCATGATTTTTTGCAGCCACCGTCATTAATACCAAATTGTAATACAAATAACTATACAAGAAATAATCCTGAAGTCCTTTCGAAAACCCATACACCTTAGAATATTTGTATTGCTCTCCTACCCATTTTACAGCACAGTCATACCACTCTATATTAGTATAACTATTAGAAGCAGAAGTATGCCCCACCCTGTAATTATAAAGCGGGGTATCGATAGTAGCTACTCTATCTGCAAACCCCAGCAACACACCAAAAGTCGCTTCACCCAAATTATCATACAAAGTCTCAACTTTATTTTTAGCAAGGAAGCTCCTTCTAGAAATCTTATTCCATGGAGTTCCAGAATTTTTAAGCATAAATTCCCAGTCAACTTCTCCAGAATAAGATTTGTAGCTAATTTTCTTTTTAATAGTATTTCTATCTTTTGGATACAACCTATAATTGCAAATCACTATATCGCTATCATGTTCTTTAGCTGCATTATAGAGCTGGTCACACATATCAAGTTCCAAAATGTCATCGTTATCTACCCAAATAATATATTCGCCAGTTGCTTTTCTGTATCCAGCTTTTCTCGCCGCAATCACACCTTGATTTTTTTGATCAATAATTACAAAGCGTTTATCATCTAAAGACATCTTTTTAATTATCTCTAAAGATTTGTCGGTCGATCCGTCATTAACACAAATAATTTCAATCTCTTTCAATGTCTGTTTTTTGGCCGACTCCAAACATTCAGCTAGATATTTTTCCGCATTATATACAGGGATTATTATTGAAATCTTCGGGTTTTTCATTTTTTGGCTCCATCATATATATCCGTTAATTTCTTATACTCCGTCTCAATATCATAGCCAGGCAAATATACAGGGTTTCGTTTTGCGGTTCCATTTTTTATCTGGTTTACCCACAAATCCAGCTCATCCAAAGCAAGTACTTCAGTATTGTTTTTATCCGGATAATCCAAAACCTTATCCGAAATTATAGCTTTTAGCCCATTAGCTCCAGCTTCTACCAAAACCACCGGCAAACCTTCAAATTTAGACGGCAAAACAAAAATATCAAAAGCACTATAATATTTTTCTATCTCAAGAGTGGGTGACACAATAATTACTTTGTCTTCCAGCTCATATGCTTTAACCTTATCCATTAACGCATTCTTTTTGTCACCATCCCCCACGATCATCAGCTTAACGTTCTTACTCTCCATTCTCTTTAATACTTCTAAAAGAAAAATCTGATTTTTCTGTTCCGAAATACGCCCCACATTCCCCATCAAAAAATCATTCTTATCGATATTGTATTTTTTACGGATTTCCGCGCGATTATTTAGATCGAATTCAAACTTCCCTAAATCTATTGCGTTATTCAGTACTACAAAATTACTATCATCACCAAACAGCCATCGCCCCGCTGCCTCACCACAAGCAAGCCTTATTAGCTCTGGCCTAGCAAGAATATTTTTATTCACCCGATGTAATACTTTCCTAACCAGCCCTTTCGGCATATTCGTGTTGTGTGAATGCACGATAATTTCAGGCACCTTTTCTTTAAGAGCCGCTTTTATTGGTAGCACATTAGCCGCAGATAGCATATTAATATGGACAACATCATATTTATTGTCCCTTATAATTCTTCTCATTTTCCTATAATAGCCAATCGGA
This sequence comes from uncultured Candidatus Saccharibacteria bacterium, assembly GCA_964406725.1. Taxonomy (GTDB): domain Bacteria; phylum Patescibacteriota; class Saccharimonadia; order Saccharimonadales; family Saccharimonadaceae; genus Nanosyncoccus. The sequence continues at coordinate 19,738 of CAYOSV010000004.1, forward strand.
TTTTTCATGAAATTAGGTAAGTTATATACTTTAGAATCATTTTTTTCGTATTCATTACAAAAAGCCACCGTTCCCCAAGCCGCTACAAAGTCAAAATGATATTTACTTGAATCGATTTTTTTATAATAGTTATAAAAGTAGGTTTCCGTTCCACCAATACTATTAGACATTCCAATCACCAAAATCTTTTTCATTACACCCTCCTCCTCACCGCGTTAAACGCCCAACCCATAAAATTCACGGAACTCCTGATCAAATTAAGCCCTTCACATTTTCTATACAGATTCCAAATTCTTCTAATTGCCACCGCCTTATTAGAAGACAAAGTTTTACCGCTTCTCCGATAAATTGCTGTTACTTCTTTCATTCCATATGCTTTTTCAATTTTTTTCAAAATCCTCCACCAAGTCGCCGTATCTTCACTCCTCACATCCGGCATCTTCAAATCTTTCTTCGAAAGTTTCTTCATATCAAGCATCACAGTAGAAGTCCAAATCGTCGTATTCTTCAGCGCCTGCCGATAAGTAATCTCACTAGGCACTCTCACCACCTTTCCATTTGGGCGTCCCTTAGCATCCGCAAACACATACGAAGTAAAAGAAAACGCACAGTCTTTTTCTTTCATAAACTCCACTTGGTGTTTTAGCTTTGACGGTTGCCACAAATCATCTGCATCCAAAAAACAAATATACCGACCACGCGCCGCCGACACCCCCCGATTTCTAGCTTTTGCCACTCCACTATTTCGAGCAAGAGTAATCACCTTGATCTTCTCACACTTAAACTGCCTTACCACCTCGAGTGTTTTATCAGTAGAATGATCATCTACAATAATTAATTCCCAATTTTCATAGCTCTGCCCTAGTACCGAATGTATAGTATCATCAATAAAATCCGCCGCATTATAAACCGGCACCACAATACTAACCAGTGGGCCTTTTTCCGTTTTAGTTTTTTTCCGCGTAGTTGTCAATTTTCATCCTTACACCCACCTCTGCTAGCCAAATAGCCAGCTCAAAAAAACTATCTGTTATTACTACCTATTATTATATCACACTTACGCCTAGACGTCAACTATTACACCACTATTTACCAGAGATAAAGATTACTCCACCGCAACTAGGTGTTCCTTATCCCAAAGCAACAACCCTACAAACTTATCATTATCTGATTGTATAGGACTCCTCAATGCTTTGACGATACTTCTATCATACTCTTTGTGTGCCAACTCAACCGCCTCCCCTGGAGCCTTACCGTTCAAAAGTGCCTTCTGCGTAATAAACGCTGGATCCAAAAACAGCTTTGCTGTGCCATCTTTTAATGGATTAGAAACTTTATCTTTCATCCGCGGAGCCAAAAATGGCTCATCATATCCCAAATAAGCTTTCGCTCCACTCTGAACTGCCAGTACACCCAATTCCTTAGCTGAACTACAAGACATAGCATGTACAGTTTTCCCTTTTAGCAGCGCTACATTTTCTTTGTCCAAAATCTTCTCATAGTCCCCCAAAACAAAATCGTAATCGCCATGCCCGTTCAAAAGCACCACATCAACCACATTTTTCTTCAACATTCCCTCAAATCTTATCCGATTAGCCTTCCCCTCTTCCAAATGGAAAACTTCAACATTATTCCGCAAATTTTTAATCAGCTGTTTTGTCCAACAATGGAGATACCGCGTAAACGCATCTACTTCCGGGTTAGTTATCAAAACTTTCATATATAGCTCCAGATTTTAATTTCTCAAAATAATTTCTATCCACAGCTATCAAAATCTTCCCAATTTCATCATTATTAGCTACATGTTTCAACGCCTCATTTTTAGTGATAGTTCCATAGCCTCCCACCGAAATAGCATAATCGTCAGGGAGTGCTTGCCATCTAACATAAACTAATTTTTGAAAATCATCCATCAAATCACCTCTGTTTTTATTAGTTGTTGATAAATTTTTTCTCCAATCTCTGTACCAGTCAATATTTCTATATAGCTCGAATTCCAAGTATAAGGCTCTTCATCCACTACCGCAATTATTCCATCACGAAGATTCTTTGGAATATTTGCATAAACCCTTAAGAACCTAGAATAATCTTTCATAACCTATATTATATCATACTCCCAATATTTTAAAAACGAATCACCGCGCCTTCAAATCCCTAATATCATCCCTCACCCCTGCCTTCCCTGCATCCACACTCACCCCCGAGACCACCGTCTTCATCGTCATCAAAATAACCTTAACATCCTGCTTAAGTGAAAAATTATCCACATAAATCAAATCGTACCGAATTTTTTCAAAAATCGAAATCCCATTTCTGCCCTTCACCTGAGCAAGACCCGTAATCCCTGGTCTCACTTTAGATCTTTCTCTTTCTCTCTCATTCATATTATCCCAATACTCTATCACCCAGGGTCTCGGCCCCACAAAACTCATTTGCCCAGCAATCACATTCAGAAGTTGCGGTATCTCATCTAGCGAAGTCCGCCTAATCAGCCTCCCCACTCTTGTATATTTATCCTCACAAGAATCATCCCTCAAATCATTATCACATGTCATACTTCTAAATTTCAAAATCTTAAACACCTTCCCATTCTTCCCCACTCGTTCCTGTTTAAATAGGATCGGCCCAGGACTATCTATTTTTATCGCAATAGAAAGAATCAAAAAAGTCGGCGATAGAAACACCACCGAGAATGTCGCCAGCACCAAATCCATCAATCTCTTAAAAAACCCAAAAAGTGCATTATGCAAAAGATGCATTCGTAGATATATTCCAGACAAAACATTTGCCCTCACCTCCACCTGGAGAGTTTCTCGGTCCAAAGATTTAGGTTGGGCGTTTTTTGGCATCTATTACTCCACATGATGCCCACCCAAAAATATTAATTGACTACATTATACCACGCCAATTCACAATTGTCAAATAGTAACCTAATTATTTAGCGTATTCGATTGCTCTAGTCTCGCGAATCACGTTCACCTTAATCACACCAGGATAACTCATCGTCGCTTCAATTTTATTTGCAATATCCCGCGCTAGTTTAAGAGCAGACAGGTCATCAATTTGCTTTGGCTCCACGATTACCCGGATCTCACGCCCAGCCGAAATCGCATAGGCCTTATCAATCCCTGGGAACGAAGTCGCAATATTTTCAAGATCACGCATCCTCTCCGCAAAATTTTCCGCCGAGATATTCCTAGCCCCCGGACGAGCCGCACTCATCGCATCACAAATCTTAATAATTACAGCTTCTGGCGTAGTAGGCTCAATGTCATCATGATGCGCCGCAATTGCATGCACTACTGGCTCTGGCAATCCGTATTTCTTAGCAAGCTCCGCACCAATCTCTGCGTGCTTACCCTCAATCTTATGAGTCACCGCCTTACCAATATCATGCATCAGAGCCGCCGTCTTCGCCACTCTTTTATCCGCTCCAATTTCCTCTGCAATCATCCCAGCCACATGCGCCATCTCAATTGAATGCAGAAGCACGTTCTGCCCATAAGAAGTCCTAAATTTAAGTTCACCAAGAAGATGTACCAGCTCACGCGGAATTCCAACTAAGCCTACCTCACGCACCGCATCTTCACCAGCCCGCACTACTTCTTTTTCGATTTCTTTTTCACCCTTCGCCACTGCTTCCTCAATCGACGCCGGATTCACCCGGCCGTCTTTCATCAACCGCTCCAAAGCATACCGAGCCACTTGGCGACGAATCGGATCAAAGGAAGAAAGCACCACCATACCAGGCGTATCGTCCACTAAAATATCTACACCAGTAGCCCGTTGCAAAGCCTGAATATTCCGCCCTTCTTTACCAATAATCCGCCCCTTCATATCATCATCCGGAAGTCTAAGCGCCGTCACCGTCCTATCCGCCGTCACTTCAGAAGACATCCTCTCCATCGCAGTGAGGAGTATTGCCTGCGCCGTTTCATCCACATCGTGTTTAATTTCCTTCTGTTCTTTCACCACCAAATTCACGAGATCCTGTTTAATGTCATTCTCGGTCATCTTCATCAGTTTATCCCGTGCTTCATTTTTAGACAAACCAGCAATTTTCTCCAACTTCTCATGCTGTTTATTCCGAATCTCCCTCACTTCATTTTTAAGGTCCTCTAGCTCCTTCTCTTCATTCGTCAACTTCTCAGTTTTCTTCTCCAACTGGTCAAGTTTATTATCTAGAGCCGCCTCTCTCTCGTTCAAACGATTCTCGGTCTTCTTCCACTCTTTCCTCCGTTCATTTTCCTCAGCCTGATTTTTCTCAGTAATAGACGAAGCTTCTTTTCTCGCCGTCAAAACAATTTCCGACGCTTCCCGCTTCGCCTTTCTCACCAAATCATCAGCTTTATCTTTCCCACCATTTTCATTGTGTTTATTGTAGGCAAAAATCCCTCCCGCCCCTGCCGCAAGGCCTACCACGGCGGCAATAATTGGGATTACAATCTCCATAAAAATTACCTTTCTAATTGTTTTTGTCGATATTTTTCTCTATATCAACGGGTTAACAAATAACATCAAATTAATTAGTTTCTATCTCTATTATATCATAATTTGCAAAATATCAAAACACATCCGTATTGAATTTAATTTCTTTTCATACTACTCACCGTCCAAACTACCCCATAATCACCACTTAGCATCTTCATCGCCATCTAATTCATGCCAAACCCTCGCCTAAGCGAGGGTTCCTAAAATACTCCTGCATTTCTCTTATTAAAAATTACGGAAATTTCCAATGATCTTTATCATCAAACATCTTATCGTAAATCGAACCAGAATCTTCCGATTCGTCACTACTATTTGATAAAATCATCCCTACGAGCGGCAATACTATAATTATAGCTACACAAATACAAACAAACATTTCCTCAATCCTCCTTTTCAAAGAACAAACACAGGTACATCACATATTATATCATATTCACAATCTAATTGAGTTTGGATAAATATGACTTTGCCAAATGTAATGCTGCATAATTTAAGCCGAAATTCTCATCTCTACCAATCCAGTCGACACGTTTCTTACCACTAAATCCACTCCATTACAAGCCCTCTCCACTCGATGCGTCACCCATCCAGACGAATTTCTCACCACTAAAGAATTAGACAAAAGACTCCCCTCAAGATACGAGCTCGACCCATCCGGCGCCCGATAAACCAAGCCATTGCGGACTAGCATTTCTTCTAGTTTCCCCATATTACCTCCACGTTTATTTACCTCATTTTACCCCCACCATTTTCAAAAAACAAGCATAACCACCCTCCCTCCTCAAAACAAACATTGTAAAAAATACAACATCAAAAACTCGTCACCTACGGCCCTAGCGGGAAAGAATGCTGGGGAGGATATAATTCCACCAGCCAAACAGGCTGGGGTCCAGTATATGAAAACAATTGTATACATAGCGGTACTATTGTAATCAGTGGAGACCTACCAACCAATTGGTATAATTATACTTTGGCAACAGCTGGCACTATCATTGATAAAAAAACCACATCGACTAATCCAGCGACCAATATAAATTCAGCAACAGAAAGCATCTGCCCCAAAGGCTGGACTTTGCCTAGTAAAACCCAGATTGACAATCAAAGAAACATTAGTAGCTTTTCCCCAGTTCTGGGCGGGGATTACTACAATGGTACACCGAACAATGAGGCTGCGAACGGGATCTGGTGGGGGAGTGAGGCGTATAACGGTGCGAGGCGGTACAACCTGAATTACAATGGTAGTAGCTTATATACCAGCAACTACCTCCGCCGTAATGGGCTCTACATTAGATGTGTCCAGGCTCCTTAAGCATATTCCAGTCTATGGCTTCTATGGCTACTGGAGGATAAGAACAACTACGCCATCACCAAATCTAACTTATCTTCAAGATATGACGGGTGGGATTGCGGATAATATACCACGGGATTTTTTATCTTCCAAAAATTCCCTTCTTCTTCGCCTTCTTAAACTCTTCTAAAAGTTCCTTCTGCTTCCGCGACAAATTCTTCGGCGTCTCTACCAGTACCGTCACAATATGTGGCCCTCTATCACCATCCGCACGAAACGGGACTCCGTGTCCAGACAACTTGAACGGCGTCCCACTTTGAGTCCCTGCCGGCACTTTCATAATCACCGGCCCATCCACGGTCAGAACTTCAATTTCACACCCCAACGCCGCATCCACCATATCAATCGTATGCTCAGACAAGATAATCGCTCCTTCCCGCGTCAGAGACTTATGCGGCTTCACTCGCACACGCACATAAAGATCTCCCGGCTCAGAACCACCTTCCGGTGCCGGCCCACCTTTACCACGAAGCCGAACACTCATTCCATCGTCAATTCCTGCTGGAATTTTCACCTTAAGATCTGAACCATTATTGTTTACCGTCTTCGTCGTACCAAAAATCGCTTCCTCAAATGTCAACGTCACCGCAACTTGATAATCCGCCCCCTTCCTCGGCCTCCTTGCTCCAGCCGCCCCAAATCCAAAAATATTCCCGATAATATCATCAAACACCCCGCCGTTACCAAATTCAAAATTAAAAGTCTGTCCATTATAGTTAAATCCACCAGCTCTTCCAAACGGATTACCACCGCCAAATGGATTACCAGCTCCACCAAAGCCAGCTCCTCCTACCCCCGCACGACCAAACTGGTCATACCTAGCCCGCTTTTGTTTGTCAGATAGCACATCATGTGCTTCGTTGATTTCTTTAAACTTCGCCTCGGCTTCTTTATCCCCCGGATTTTTATCCGGATGATACTTAATTGCTAACTTCCGATAAGCCTTTTTTATTTCATCATCTGAGGCATTTTTTGATACCCCAAGAATTTCATAATAATCGCGTTCTTTCGCCATAATACTACCATTATACACTACTAGCACTCATAACGCAAGAGTGCCAGCCAATCCTCATGCTAACTAGTTCTCCTATACACAGTATAATGCCTTCGCCCACCGTAATCCGACAAATACACTCCCGAAAAATGTTCACCTGTCCTGTCGTTATACGACGCCGACGCTTGCATCCCATCACCCAAGTACAGATAAATATGCCTTCCATTATCTACCGCCACCAAAATATCACCCGCCCGCAAATCACTTACGTCATGAGCATCTATTCTTACATATTTATCACTATGTGATTCCATGTAGCTCTTCTGCGCCGCCGGATTAAACATTGGAAAACCCGGATCCGAACCCGAATATCTCATCACCGTAGATACAAAAACATCACAACTTGCCCCCTTCGGCGCACAGTCCCCTGTTCTTCTACACGGACTATTATAAGTCCCTACTTTTTTCATCGCCTCTACATATTCTGGTTTCGGATCATCCTTACTATGCCCATGTCCATCCCAAGAAAGTAATAAAGCCGTTTCCACAATCGACCCATCACCACTACCCCTTTCACCACAATAAGTCCCTCCTGCTAGTGCCTCGTATTTTACGAATGCCCCAAACACCATAGAAGTAGAATTCGGGTCATATTGTTTATCCTTTACATATCTCCCTGGCCAATGCGAATCCATTTCGTCGCTCGCTGGGTCTCGTTTTGCATCGTACCGATTCATCACATAAGGCGAACCCTCGCCATTTTGTGCCTCCTCTTCCGAAAATCCCATCGCTCGTGCCTTCTCTATATATTTCGAAGAAGCCCCATTAAATTTGAAGAACAACTTTTTTACATTACCAACATCGTTGAGATCTCCTACCGAGGAACTAATCACCTCCGCCGCAATCATAGTCTGCCTCTTAAATTCTGCTTCGTCCACTGGCCCAGGTTTAAAAGCATTCTCATTACTTCCACCACCCGTATAAGAATATAATTGATACACTCCCTGCCCATTTCCTGGATTATACCGCCTAAGACCAGTCTCCATGCTATGAAGAACCGCCAAAACTTGCCACGGAAAATCGTATTTAGAGGCCGCTTCTTCATAAATTGCTTGATTTTCACCAATCGCCTCAAGCTCCGCTTCACTCCACACCGTTACTCCCGCATAATTCTGATTTTCTCCTCCTACAGCCTTACAATCTTCCGCCTTACCACCCCGATAATGATAAATCCCATTGAGACCATAATAATACAGCGTATTCTCATCCACCGTTTTCGCAAAAGCCCCAGAAGGCAGAAGCGTCAAAAACACCGCCACAAAACCTACCAAAAAACTCTTCAATTTCATACTTATATTATAACATAAAAAGCACAAAATGCCCATTTACGAGCAAATGGGTAATTTGTGCTTTTACTGCTTCTGATTAGGATTAGTCGTAATTAAACGTTCCTCGGTTTCCGACGCAATCACCTGAATATGTACGTGATTTTGCCCTGCAAAGAACAACCCTTGTCCCACCGGGAAGTTTGCCAGCCTCCGCCTCTCTTCCTCGGTCAACTTAAACACATCCGCCAGTACATCCACCGCCGACGCCGACTGTTTGAGAAGTAGCTGCATCGATGAGTTCGCCACAATCGCTCGCCCCATCTTCATGCCCATAAAATCTTCTACGTCCTGCGTAATTGTCGTAAGCCCAAGATAGTATTTACGTGCACGTTTAGCAAGAGAAAACAAGAAATTCGCCGAATCTTCATACTGCATCAATTGCCATGCCTCATCTACAATCAACAGTCGCTTCTTCTGATTCGCCCGCACGATATTCCAAATATGCGAAAGTACAATATACATCGCCACCGGCCGAAGTTCATCTTCAAGATCCCGAATATTAAACACCACCATCTGATTATTAATATCGATATTAGATTGCTGCGAAAAAATCCCCGCAAAAGTACCAGTCGTATATTTACGAAGTCTTTGCGCCAAAGACGGTCCACTTCCACCCATATGAAGCAAAGTATCGTACAAATTCATAATCGTCGGTGCCGGCGATTGATGTGTCAAAGGGTCCGAAGTAATCCCCGCCCGTGCATAAGTATCAATCAAAGCCTGATCAAGGTCCGCTTCTTCATTTGGAGTGAGAGCTGCTTGTCCACCATTCCCCACTCCACCCAGCATCAATCTAAATAGACCATGCAAAGTCACCAAATTAGCCTTCAAAGCATCATTTGCATCTTCCGTATCCACCACTTTAGGAAGATCAAACGGATTTATCCTCACATCCGAGTTTAGAGACAACCGAATGTAAGAACCGCCCACCGCATCCGACAACTTCTGATACTCATTTTCTGGATCGATAATCAATATCTCTGCTCCCGTCATCATCGAACGTAGTGCCTCAAGTTTCACTGTAAAAGACTTACCAGCACCAGACTTCGCAAACACCACCATATTCGCATTTTCAAGTGAAAATCTATCAAAAATCACCAACCCATTGTTATGCATGTTAATGCCGTACAAAATCCCTTTGTCCTGAGTCAGGTCTGCCGAGGTAAATGGGAATGAGGTGGAAATCGCCCCAGTATTCATATTCCGCCGAATCTGCAACTGATCCGTACATTGTGGCATGGCTGAATTTAGCCCCTGCTCCTGTTGTGAATTAGCCACCTTCGAAAAAATCATCTGCTGCCCAAAAATTGTCTCAATCTTCTGTTGCACAAATTTCAATTCCTCAAGCGAATCTCCCCAAATCGTCACATACAGTCCAAATCGGAAAAATCTCTCCGCCCCCACCTGTAGCTGATCACGCAGTTCCTCCGTATCAGCCAAAGCCGCCTCTAATTCCGGATCCCGAATTTTACCTTTTTCAGTATTCAAATTCATCGACGCTTCAAGCTGCGTCGCTTTCGTTCTAAGGTTTTTCATCACCACTGCCGATTCCACCGGATAAATATACATCGACACATCAATTACTTCATCAATATTAATAATCGGTGAAATCCAACCCGTAAACAAAGTCCTAGGGTAACCATAAACATAAATCGTCCGCCCATATTTAGTACCAAGCCTAAAATAATCTGAATGAATCTCAATCGCACTAGGGCTAATCAAATCACGTAAAGTATTTGTACCCTGCTCAAACGCCCTCTGAATCTCAGCGAGTTCCATCGCTTCTGCTTGTACCGCAATCTCTGCCGCAGTCAACTTCTTGTTCTTCTTCTTTCTACCCATTCTTCTCTCCCTTCTTTACATACATCGTCGCCACCTCTGAAAAATCCACCAACGGCTCTCTCACCGCCGTATCCGGATTATTGAAGTTATAATAAAGCTGTGCAAGTTCTCTTGTATTCAACCTCACCGAATGTATCCCAATCTGGAATAAACCAGACACTACTCTTTCTACTCTATTTGTAAGCTCTGTGAGAGCCTTATCGTAAGTTTGTCGATCAATCTTAGTAACCTGCAAATCCTTCACGCCAGAAAAAGTTCTAAAAAAATTCTTCGTCTGCTGTAAATTTTTCTCTTCATCAGCCGAACTATAATATGGCACCACAATAAAAAACGATTTGTCCATAATATTAGCTTCTTGCGACAAAATCTCAATAAAGTTAATATAATCGTCCATCAAAACACCGAGCAACATATTATCGTTATTCCGCCGAATTTCCGTCAAACGTGTAAGATACGGTCCAATATCTACCCTCTGACTCCTTACCATAATCTGCGTTGTGAAATCCAACGAGTTCAAAAAGTTTTGATATGAGTATTCAACCGATTCCCTCTCCACATCACTCATAAGGTCAAAGTTAATCGACTTACAAGCTACCACTGCACGAAAAGAACCATCCTTCATAATCACGATGTTGTCCCTTAGCTCCGAAATCATCAAAGTCGCCTGAGTCGAAGCTGGATTATCTTTAGTCTGCGATAACCGCACCGCTTGTTGCATTTGCTGTTGAGATTGTTGCAACTGTTGTGGAGATTGCCCATCAGGCATCTGCATCATCGGTTGTTGTGGTTGCATTGGCATCTGCTGCCCACCAGATACCTGTTGCATCGGCATCGGCTGCCCACCCGGCATCTGCATCATCGGCTGCTGCGGTTGCATTGGCTGTTGTGGATTCATAATCTAATGCAGCGAAACAAATATTTCGCCATTTTCCTTTCTATTAATTCTATTAGCTTCTTTCGCGATGGTCGCAACAGAAAAATCCGGATTATTTGCTAATTCCATTATACTATTGTTCACTAGATTTGTGGGGACTTTTTTTGTATAGGTAGGCTTCGTGCCAAGTCCCGCTACCGAGCTAGCAATCCCCGCTTGAGCATCCACCTCTACACCATATCTTTCTGCACCCGGCACCCTTAGTTTCTTCTTTTCCTGTTTAGCGAATTCCACTTCCGGTCTAATCACTACATCTGCATTATCAATATCTACGTCCGGTTTCAAAACAGCATAATCTCTCAAATTCACCGTATTCGCCGGATTAGCTTGAGCTTCAATCGTTTCTGGCGTTTCAGGTTGCACCGTTACAGTTGGTGCTACGCTCATCGATGTTTCTTGAGGCACAGAAGTTGCCCTCGTAATAGTTTTCCTTTCAATCACCCTCTCGCCACCCACTTTATTAGTATTATCTTCCGGTATCACCTTCACCGTATTTCTCGCAATTACGTCTTGCATTTCTTTCACCGCCGTCTGATGCCGTGTCATTTTATCCTGATCAATTACTCGGTTTATCACCTGAGATTGATAAGTTTCAAACATATCCGGCGTCGCTTCTGCTTCTGCAATCAAATCCTCCCGCATCGGACTCGCACCCGCACCCTTAATCGCATAACCTTCCGTATCCACAATATCCGCAAGAAACGACAACCTGTGCGTAGCTTCCTCACCAGTAATATCCCGCGTCCGCTTTTGTTCCACAATCTTCGGAGCCGTAATTATAATCGGATTTTCTTTCTGTCCTGGCATCCAATGCCTAGAATGTGGTTTTAAATGATAAGACACTACTGCCGCCAAATATGTTTCCATCGGTTGATCCTTCTTTAATGGAAGCGCCAGCGCCAAAAAAAACACTACAAACGGCACCGGTACAATTGCCAGTGCCGGAAAAATCTGAAACAATCCCACCGCTGTAGCTATCAAACCCCCGGCTATCATCAAATATACAAACTGCCGAAAGCTAAACGGCCCGATCAATTTATCGTCCGCCTCAACATCCTGAGGCACCTTATATTGCGCCATATATATATTATAGCACAAACATCTTTATAGAAATAACTAATAATTACCTGGATAGTTTTCAATATCCGAGAGCAGTTCTTTCAAATATCCGTACAAATCACTGTTATTCATTGACGGCTTATAAAAACGATCGTATTTCCACACCATCAGTTCATCTTCGGTAAACCAATCTGCTAATTTCTTCCGTGTCTTTTTATAAAAGTCCAGCGTATCATCATTCTTAATTTCTTGATGTAGTTTACTCATTCCTGCCTCATATTCAGTCTGACAACCATCAACGTAAATCTTATTTTTCAGATTACCATCACCCTGAACATCTCCATTCGCTTTTCTATCCTCTTTATATTTCTTTCGCATCTCCCGATCATAAAAATTCTTTTCTCTTCTAAGTTCCGCTTCATTATCAAGATTTAGCCACCTGCGTAGCCAGTCTTTTGCGTTAATCGCCGTACCACTCGTTCTCGTGGTATATACCTGACCAAGCTTACCAGTCTCACCAAGGATCTTTCTTACCTGTTTACCAGCCATTTCCATCTTAAGATTTTGGAGGTCTCTTTTTCTGAGCCTATCAGCCTCTTCAGCATCCTTATCACCGTATCTAGTCTGGATTTCAGCCCTTCTTTTTTCATACTCCAATTGTCGTTCATTGTACATTTGTTTTTCTTCATCAGTCATATCATCTTCTGAATCCAAGCCTTTTAAGTAAGTTTCTATCAAATGTTCCATCGTCGCATTACGATAATCCGTTCGCATACCAAGAATCTGCCCAGTCGTCTGATCTTTGAAATAATCATTGGTCTTTCTACGGTAATATCTCTCAACATCACCAGAATAATCCTTTTCTCCTATCACATTACCGGCTTTATCTCTAATAAAACCTATATATTTACTTACGTCTTTGTCACCTACCTTTTCTTGCGCCCACGCAGATTTGAGTGATTGATCATAACCAGTCCAGAATTTCACAGCACTATTGATCTGTTCGCTACCAGATAGCCATTTGAGGCTCGCCGAAAGAAAAGCCGGCTCAAATGCAGTTTGGACTTCTTCACGTTTCTTGAGCCACCCTTCCACATCCCAAGCTTTATTAACGTTCTCAGGGTCAAACCCATACGCCTTTTTCAAGCTTTCATCAAGATTAGAAAATGCCGTTCTTTCCACATTATCAAGTGATGTACCTTCGGTAAGCTTAATCATATCCCTCTTGGCATACATTCTGCCTGTCGGATTATCAGCAGTAATGAGATCTGGCTCTCCATCGTGATACCCTTTTATATATTCATCATAGTTTACATCCAAAACCTTACGATTATTGCTATTATATACGTTTGCCGTCTCAAGATTAATAAACTTACCGAATCTTCTCAGGAACGGATCATTATCTTTCACTTCAAACATTAAGAACGAAGCTAGTGACTGCGAAGCATGAGTACCAAGCTGAATGCCACCACCAATATCTTTATCTAACAAATTATCAATCTGCCTTTTCAGGATATCCGTATCGCCACGCATATTTATTACTCTCATTGCAGATATGATGGAATCAATATTGGTAGCCGCATCTTTTTGCCTTGTCCATTCATTCAAATAATGTTCCACATTCTGAGTCGGCGGAGTCAACTCAAAGAACTTTTGCGTCTTAGTTGCCACAATCTTCGCCTGTGTATCATAATTATGTGCTGCTGATGCTACTGCATATTGAGCATTTAATACATCACCTTCCACAATATCAGAAAGTTTTTCATATCTATTTGCTGCCTGAATAGCCTGTGCGCTATTTGGATCATCAAAGTATTTCTTATATTTAGAATCTTCCACTGGCTTGCCATTTTTATCTACCAATTTTCCTTCAGATTGTAGTTTGTCATTATGTGAGCCCAATGCATCTCTCATCCTCTTATGATAGCCAATCGCATTCTGATAGCTAATCCACTCCCCTCTAGATTGTTCCATCTTGAGAGTATCAGCCGCTTCCACATTCTCTGTGTCAAGCGCAAGCAATCTTGCCTTTTGCGCGTCTGTAGCTCCTTGCTCTACTGCCTTAAGTTGACCAAGACCTTTTTCGCTCATATTATTCTTATGCCTTTCAACAACGTTCTTGTACCGGTTATTCCTCGCCTGCGCCTCATAAGCTTCCTCGCCATCCTTCGTCGGAATACCATTTTTATAATTCCTCATCGCCGCATAGGCCAAACCTCTGTTTTTCACTGTCTCCGCATGTTCCTTAGTTTCCTCCTCACGCGCAATCTTCCGATCAGACAAAAACTTCTGTAATCTCATAGAAGGGGTATAAGATTTTGGCGACGCCAAATGTTTTTGTCGCGACAATTCCGCATGCGATCTTGCCCAACTATTCACTCCAGCTAGCGGCTTACTTGCGAGAGCGTTGAGCTTGGAGTTGATTGTACCAAGTATCGTACCAGACATCTTCATCAAACTCCAAGAGAAGAATAGCGGGAATATCTGCACTGCCGTCCCAATCAACACCCCAAATCCATTATCAGACGATACGATAATCGCCCATCCCGCAATAGACGATGCCCCAAAGAGCAAAGAAAACGCCGGGTAGAATATCAACATTTGAAATAATAATTGTTTCCACTTCTTAAACCACTGTTCCGTATTTGGCAAAATATACGCCACCATCGCCAGAGGCGCCACCATAATCAGAAGTGTTACCACCGCCTGCCGCATCGCAATCGTTACTAACCCTATCACTACAGACACCAAAGCCCCTAGTGCCATCGGTATCATCATCCAAATCGCACCAGTTTCAAACGCCACCACCGCACCACCAATCGCCAAAGTCGCACCACTAGCAAGCGCCGTGTACATTTCCGCCATACTAGCCCCACTCACTTCCCCCACTTCTGCACCTACTCCCGCCGACGCCTCTATCGATTCAAGTAGCCCTCTTATGCTACCACCAAAGATGTTTGAGGCATCTACCGCCAAAGAACAGATATAAAACGACAAATTCACCAAAATCGCCGCAATAATCAGCTTCGGAAGCGCTTTCTTCACCCCGTAATTATTAATTCCCCAGCCCGTAATCTGCGAAAACACAATCACCAGCAAAAATACCATAAACACCACATTCGTCACCCCCTGGAAATACTTCCAAATTTCATACACCGGCGAACCATCCTTAGCTTCCACCGGATTGATCACCAAAACATCTTCTATCTTGTCATACAAGAAATCCACCGCCTCAGATATCTTGCCCGTCATCGGACAAACCAGCCAACCAAGCGAGCCTAAACTGTCTTGACAAGATGCACCACTAGATTTCGAAGCTCCCTCCTCTGGCTCCGCATACACATCTACACCAGTACCAGGCAGAGTTCCGAACAAGCTCAGGAGTATCATGACAATAGCAAAAAAACACCCAAAAATCTTTCTTCTTATACCTGTTTTCAGGTTCTTTTTTTCTACTATCATAAAAATTGCCTTCCTAACTCGGCTTCCCGTAATTATAGCACACATAAGCATTTTTGTCAAGGTTAACGCCTCTATTTTGTTGGCTTTTTTGCGAGATTATGCTATTATGTAAATATATGAAGCTTTTTCTCAAAAAATTTCTGGTATTTTTAGGAATTATCGCCACCGTTTCTGTCACCGTCAATTTCACCAATCCTACACCAGTCTCCGCTCGTACATATGGCAGTTGCGACCCTTTTATCGGTATGGTACCTTGGGATTGTAATGCCCCTGCCCTCAACACGGTCAATAGCGAAAGTCAACTTGTCGCAACCATCGTTACCATTGCCAGCAACATCCTTACTGACATCAGCGTTGTTGCTTCTATTCTAGTCTTATTTTACGTCATGTACGGTGGTTTTCTCTATATCACCTCCTCCGGCGATCCTGGCAAAACCATGAGTGCCAAAAAGACCCTTACTCACGCCTTCATTGGTCTCGCTATTGTGATCTCCGCCTTTACTATTTTTAGCGCCATCCGTATTGCCATCGCCGGCAATGACAAACTCGAAGATTGCGCATGGAACGAATGCACTAGCCAAGCTAATCTTATCGCTAATCTAATTAGATGGCTTAGCGGCATCGTAGGCGTAGTTTCTGCCACTTTTATCCTAATCGGTGCCTGGGGCTACATTACTGCCGCTGGCGATCCCGGCAAGCTTCAAAAAGCCAAACAGACCATCCTCTATGCCATCATCGGCCTCATCGTCTTCGCCCTTTCCCAACTCATCACCGCCTTCGTCTCCCGCACTGTCAGAGACGCCAATTCTTACGTCAATACCTCTATTATCGCTAATACTAATAAGGAGTTACATGAAAACCAAAATCAAATCACCTAAATTTATCATCGTTGCCATCGTAGCATTTTTATCGCTCATCGGTCTCACATCTTTCAGACCAGCGTCGGTCCATGCCGCTACAGCCTATAATATCTGCGGTCAAAACAACGTCTCTGCTGAAGTCAAACAAGCCAACGGATGCAACGGCGACGCTACCAACGATCTTTCTAACGCCATCGTCAGCATCATCAATGCCGTCATCTACGTCCTCGGCATCGTCGCCGCCATCTTTATTATAGTAGGCGGCGTCAATTACATGACTTCCGCCGGTGATGCCGCCAAAATCGAAAAAGCCAAAAAGACCATTCTTTACGCCGTCATCGGTCTCGTAATTGCCGCCCTCACCTTCGCCATTGTCAACTTCGTCATCGCTGGTCTCCTCAAACAATAACAAAAGTATTGTATTTTTGCAAAAAACGTTATAAAATAATATCAAGTAATCAAGGATTTATTATTAATGAAAGATGTTATAACCACATTCGCCGCAAACAACATAACGGGATCGAATGTAAACAAAGTGGGCACTCAAGCTCAGCAAACTGATGACGCCCTCGTCGAGAGCATTACAACTATCATTAACGCTGTAATTGGCGTACTTGGTGTAGTCTGTGTAATAGTCATCATTATTGGCGGTATTAACTACATGACTTCTTCTGGCGACGCTGGCAAAGTCAAAAAAGCTAAAGATACCATCCTTTATGGCGTCATCGGTCTAGTCGTCTGTGTTCTCGCCTTTGCAATCGTCAACTTCGTCATCGTCAATATCCTTAAACAATAAACAATAGCAATCACCAAAAATCGGGCCTAGAAAGCCCGATTTTTTGTCCCTCAATTCTCCAAATACTGATACACAAAAACAGACCCCGAAAGGTCTGATTTTGATGTATGTACCTTTTTCTTCGCCCACTCTCTATTGGACCGTAATCCTCTTTGGTGCCTCCACCTGCTCTTTGTCAAAAGTAATCGTAAGAACACCGTCCTTTAGCTCCGCCTTCACGCTATTCTCATCTTCGCGTACCTGCACTGGAAGAGCTATCATTCTCGAGAACTCACCCCAATAACATTCCTGAATATGCCATCTCGTAGTCTGTTCATCTTCACCGCCAGACAATATGCCAGATATTGTCAAAATATTATCCGCGATAGAAACATCGAGATCTGATTTCGAAATTCCCGCTGTCCTTGCTTTTACTACTAATTTATCCGCCGTTTCATAGACATCCACTGCTAGCTGTCCAGGGAAATCGTCGGTCTCACTCGCCCACTCATCTTCGGTTGCTGGTTCGCTAGGTTCTTCCTCTTGGGCTACCAATTCCTCCGTAACTTCCGTCACAGCTGGAGCCACTGCAGCCACATCTCCCCCATCCTCATTCAGGAACGCCGCAGCCAGGTCGTCATCTAACAAATCTGCTTCACTATTTGCACGAGCCATATTTCCTCCACTTATATTGTTATGCTTTATTATAA
>CAYOSV010000005.1:0-34178 GCA_964406725.1 uncultured Candidatus Saccharibacteria bacterium
CCATAAGCTTATTCCAGTCTATAGCTTCTACAGCTACTGGAGGATAAAGGATTAAAGAAAATAGCACAAATAATCATGGAACCTATGCTTACCCGCACAATCTGCTTCTCGTGGTCTACATACTGTTGACGACTTACATAGTCTGCGCTAAAATAAGCATAGGTGGCAACCATCTAGGAAGTTGCCTGTGTTTGGGTAGTTATCCTTCGTCTACGACGAGGATAACTTTTTTAGTTTTCGGTTTACGCTTGAATTTAAAGTAAAACTCTATTTCCATACGCAATCTCCTTTCACTTTTTTGTTTTCACAAATTGCTACGGGAAAACGAGAACCCAATATTTACCTAGAATATATTTAGAATCACAAATTCCCGTTGAGAGACTTATGAGTCCTTACGATCCACCTATCTAGAACTTGCTTTTCAAAAAACTAAATTACTCCAACCACGATGACACAGTAGCATACCTTATACCAAAAGTAAACCCCCACCCCCTAAAACAGTCAGCATAAGTGTTATACCCTCTGTCATTTTGAAGATATCGCTTCTGGTAAAAGAAAGCAGTAGCAATCTATGTGGTACAACTACGCCATCGCCAGTGCTGGAACGATAGTAGAACCAACTACTACTGATGATGTTACTAATACAAATGCTGCTACAGAAAGTGTATGTCCCAAAGGATGGACGTTGCCAACGACAAAACAAATTGATGCGAATAGAGATACAGCTAGCTTTTCCCCAGTTCTGGGTGGGCTTTACTACGATGGTACGCTGAACAATGGGGCTACGCGCGGGTACTGGTGGGGGAGTGAGGCCTATAATGGTGTTAGGCGGTACAACCTGAGTTACAATGGTAGCAGCCTATCTACCAGTAACTACAGCCGCCGCAGTGGGCTCTATGTGCGGTGCGTTAGTGAAGAAAAGACTGTAACAGACTTAACTTATCTTCAGGATATGACGGGTGAGATTGCAAGAACAATGAAAATAAGGTTTTTGATAGCATAAATGAGATTTAGACCAGATTTGCGAATGCTATTTTTACAACCTAACAGCGTAAAAATAGCAATGAGCAAGTCCAAGGCTATCAAAAACCTTATTTCATTGTTCAGTAATTCCTAGCGAGAAAATCATCTATTCAAGAGAGGCTGATAAAAAATCTATCATTCCTGGGCGCCACCATCAGCATTATCACCAGCATCCCCACCGTCATTATTCTCTTTTAATTCAATAAATTCACTAATCTTCCCATCCTTTTCTAACGCCTCAAACTTCTCCTTAAACTCCGTAAACGGCACCTTAATAGACACAAAATTTACTTCCGTATCCGTCTTTGCCACCAATTTTACAAAATAATATCCATCCCCATTTGTAGACACAAACTTCCCCGACTCCTGCCCAGGATTTAACTTAATCGCTTCCGTCGCTCGCCCTCCGTCAATATTTTGCGAAGACACATATCCACCAGTTTCCTCATATACTACATCCTCACCCAAAGCCTCCGCCACCGCCTGATAATTTCCCCCGTTATCTCTCAACATCACCTCTACTCTATTAGCCGTCTGATTTGCCTTTACGTCAATCGCTTCTTCCACTTTCGCTTTCACCAATGTCAGATATAGCATCCTCTCATATTCACTCTTAGACAAACCAAAATTATCTTCAATAATTTTTACAAAACTCTCTTCACTCCGTTCAATCCCACCAATATTAAGATGCCTCAAAAACTCCGTGTTCACCTCCTCATCAGACACGGTAATGTTATTTTCTCGCGCCAATTTCAAAGCATAAGTATACTCCTCGGCCTCCGTCAAAGCCGCTCGTTTGTACTGAAGGCGCAGATCATCAATCGAAGCCTCATTATCCACCTGTCCCGACTGTCTTTCAATCGAAGTTATACTGCTCCGATAAAACATCAAATAATCCGAAAACCTCACCGCTTCCCCATCCACTGTTGCCACCGACACCGGTAAGACCTTCGTAATCCTAAACAGCATATCATCCGTCATATTAAACCGATAGAGCGCCATCCACCCCCCAGTGACCATCACTGCAATCACAATTACTGCAATCAAAATCGTACTAACTACAATCCGGTGTTTCGTCCATTGCAAAGGATATTTAAACTTACGTCCAGTCGCCAGTACCTCCTCGCGCCGTTCATCCACCTTCTGTTGTTCAGTCTTTTTCTCTTTTTTAGATGATGATTTCATGGTATAATAATACTATTGTAACATATGTGGCTCCGTAGCTCAATGGATAGAGCAGTTCCGTCCTAAGGAAAAGGTTGTGCGTTCAACTCGCACCGGAGTCACCATTTTTTATTGACATTTCCTTCGTACAAACCACCACACCCCCATCGAAATCCCAAATGTCACCAGCATAGTAGCACCAGAAGCTCCCGCCACAACAGCTACTCTTGTAAAGACACCTGTATCTGGCACAGGGATATCAGCCCCATCCGCACTACGACCACCAACTTTATTGATATAACCCTTAAACCAAGCAGGCAAAAGCTCCATATGGCGAAACTTGTAAGCTGGCCAATCATCATTAGACCCCTCATCGGCAGCACTCACCACGCGTACGGCAAGATATTCATAAGTAGCACTCAACATATCATCCGAGTTTTCTACAATATCACTAATTTCTTCACCCGGAGCTAAGTTTTCAAAAGGGACCTCCTTGTATACTGTTTTATCAACCGTATTATAAAATACCAACTTTCCATTTTTATGACCAGGCCCAAGCGACCTAGCGGTCACAGTATAGGCGTCATGATTACCACGATCGTGAAAATCATATTTCAAGTCAACCAGCTGTACCGACCCCTCATCTGCCTTAACCAAATATTCCGACTGCACACCAATATCAGCATATTCATCATCACGACTAGTAGCACCCAGTACGTAAGCTCGCGGATTATTATAATCAGCCTTAGGAAGCTCAAGCTCAAGCGAGTATAATTCACCCGGAGCCAAGGTAGGAATCGTCCAATCTCCCAATTTCACATATCTATCACCAGATTCACCTTCATTCTTTAAATATAGCGAGAATTTATCAACATGGAATAGGCCAGTGTTTTTCAAGAGCACATCTACTTTCGCTACATTGG
This sequence comes from uncultured Candidatus Saccharibacteria bacterium, assembly GCA_964406725.1. Classification (GTDB taxonomy): domain Bacteria; phylum Patescibacteriota; class Saccharimonadia; order Saccharimonadales; family Saccharimonadaceae; genus Nanosyncoccus. The sequence continues at coordinate 3,111 of CAYOSV010000005.1, forward strand.
TATCAACCCCTAAATCTCTCAAATTGGTAATATCGGCGGCAAGAATCGAAACATGGTTAGTCGCTGCACCCGACATTGCATACATATCAGCCTGCCCTTCTACCCATTCAGAATCAACATTCTCATAATTTTGCACCGTATAAATAATAAACGGAACTTCATTGTCACCAATAAAAGCATTATCGCCGATAAATAATCCAGCATAATAAGTTACATTAGAGTTTTCATTTACATTCGTAACTACTAGTGGTTCATAGCTACACGCACCATTAGCCTTTATATAACCAACTAGATTTTGGCGTGAATCCACATTAGAAAGATAAGAGACCATTAATGTTCCACTTAAATCACCAATTATTTTAAATGGCGCATTTGGCAGCGAATTTTCATCATCACCAAATTCAAGATTTTTTAGACCATCAGCCACAGAGCTATATAGTTTACCATCTTGCATAAACACCAAAGTTGATTTTCCAAGATTATCTACAAACTGAGCACCCCAAGCATTTTCAAAACTAGCCAGCATATTACCTTCACTGTCAAACACTTGAGTAATAATCACATCTGCAAAATCATTCCAAAGAGTAATCGCCGCACTTGGTTTACCATCATACACGCCTACATCAAAAGACGCAATCGTCCCCCACAAATTTTTAATTACGCGTCCATTCCATTCCTCACCTTCTTTCTGAAAGACCATAATATTACGATCACCATCAATTATACCTTCAGGGTCATATTCGGCGTTAGTGTAAGCAAAGACAAATGGCTCGAGATCACCCTCGTTCCCACCCGTAGTTACACCGACGCCTCCATAAATATTTGTATCTGAATCCGCTGTAACATATTCTTGATTTCCAAAACTATCATCATCTGGGTTAAATTTCGCAATCATAATCTGACCACTCTTTGCTACTTCGCTTAAAGTAGCATTGCCACTACCATCATTTTTAAGACGTCTCCACGCAAGATAGGATTGATCCGGATAATAACCACGCGTAAATCTCGCATCAAAATCCTGCCCATCATCACCAACGACTGGTTGTGGCTCGCTCATCTTCCGAGCAAGTCCGTCATAAATCGAATAATTAAGCTCTCCATTATTATTCGCAAATACCGCAACTGCATCCGAATCTCTAGAAGGATGTTTAATGATTTGAGTACCGCTGTTAGCATAGACATTTTCAACAATCCGATGCGCATAGTCATAATCGGTGGGTTTATCAAGATTCTCAAGACTCCAAACCGTTTCACCCTCCGGTGTTTTTATTTTGCCAGCTGGTTTGCTACCATAATCACTAGCGATAAGTTCGTCACGTTTCTCCATCATTACATCTTTTAAGTTTAAGTCAGCAGTATACGTGGTCAAATCATCGGTCTCCGTCTTGTTATTAATAAATTCATGCGAACCGCTCACAAAAGTAAACGTCAACACCGTCCGACCAAGCACCTTTGCTTTAAGCCCCACCTCACCAGCAACGTTAACGCTATAAAGATCAAATTCTGGCAAAATGTGAGCTTTGGCGCCAAACTTAGCTGAGCCATAAATCCCTATTGACGCTAACCATCCAGAGCCAATTCCACCATAAAGTTCTAGTCCAGCCGACGCACCAAGGTCAAAAGTCCCCGAAAAACGTTCTTCGCTTGAAGGCGTAAGCGTGAACACAAATTCACCATCAACTCCAACGGTCACCGTCACCGAATAGGTAAAAATAGCATACTGACCAATCAGATTATAGCCGGTACCAACGTAAAATTGCAAAGTACCAGTCATATAATTAGGGTTATTATCATAAGAAGTTGCATAACCCGCTATAGTCCAGACAAATCCCAAACTTTTGCCACTTTGTTCGTGTTTTTTGCTTTCCTGCCATTTTTTATACATATCAGATTTAGAAATACGCTCTTGCATATCATCCTTGGCTGCATCTTCCCAGAATTGTTCATCAGTAGAATTAGTACCAAGCCCAATCACCGAACGACCATCCGGGTAATGTTCATACTTAACTGGTATAGGTATAGGACTAAAAGAAAAATTCATGCCAGTAGAAATCGTACCCATATCAATTTTGATTTCCTTAGACGGACCAATCGATAGTGGTATTTCGTAATCTTCTTTCGTAGCATTTTGTTTAATAATCAAACCTAGCATAGTTTGGCGCACAATCGTATCATCATAATCATAAAGCACGATTTCAAGACCAGATTTTGGCAAAAGTTCAGTAACATTAAAAACACACTGCCTGGTACCAGTTTGGCAAATATTTTTAGCTTCACCATCTTCCGTAATGTCACGAAGCAAAATCGTCTTTATACCAGACCATCCTTCCTCCACATCAAAATCAAGCGTCAAGTCCTTCTGATCATCAATCGAAACAGTATAAGCATTATTATAAATATCAATTATATCCTTATCATAAGTCAGCATCACCGAATGAAGTTTATCTCCACTTGCAAAAACTTCCGCAAAAGTATTTGGTACCACAAAAAACGCTGCCAATACCAAAACAAACAATGTTACTATTGCTATCCCCCATCGCCTAATAATGCCCATATGACCTCTCATTTATTTTGTATAACCTCTTATATTTATTATATCACAAAAACTATTTTTTAAGTTTCATTTAAGCCTCCCATTATAGAATAGAGACATTAAAGAAAGGAATCCATGTTTAAAAATATGCTTAAAAGGAGTTGGCTGTCCATCAAAAGAAAAACCGGCCGCACTATTATCTTAACTCTCATCTTTTTCATGATGGCAAATCTCGTCCTCGCGGCCTTCATCATCAAGTCCGCAGTTTCCGCCCAGATGGAATACGCCAAATCCAACCTCGGTGGCACCGTCTCCATCCAAGCCGACATGGATACCATTAGAAAAAACCAAGCCGACGAAATTAAAGAAGGTAGCGACCCTGGCGAAATGTTCAAATCAATGAATCGTCCCAGCGTAGATGTCAAAACCGCCAACGAAATCGCTTACAGCTACACTGACTATATCAAAGATTATTCTTACGAAGTCTCCACTTCCGCCAACGCCAACGGCCTCGAAACTATCGAAACCAAAGGCTTCAACCCAAACAAAATGGGCGGCATGATGAACTTCCCTGGCTCCACGAGTTCTAGCTCCGACAGTTCTACATTAGATTCCGACCTCACCATCTCCGGCATCAACGCCTACGCTTACATCAACGGCGTCCAAAATGAGACCATCACCATCAAAGACGGCACCTACTTTGATGAAGATTCCACCGATTCCGTTCTTATTTCTTACGAACTAGCCGAGCTCAATTCCCTCAAAGTCGGCGATACCATCAAACTCAAAAACATCTACACAGAAAAAGAAATTGCCCTCAAAATCATCGGTATCTACGACAGCTCCGAAGAACGCGCCGACGGCAACACTCTCTACATGAATACCGCCACCGCTGCTAAGTTCTTAAGCACCGACGATTACAATAACGGTAACTACGATGTTGATAATGTCAACTTCTACATGGTAAACTCCGACAACGCCGAAGATTTTGTAAACAAAATCAATTCCGAATTTACCGAGCTTCAAGACAACAATCTAAAAGTCGCCGTCGATACCTCCGAATACGACCGAGTTTCCGGTTCTATTGAATCCGTCGGTAGCTTTGCCAACACTATTCTTATCATTGTCGTCATCGCCGCCATCATTATTATCACCCTCATCGTCACCATCAATGTCAAAGATCGTCGCTACGAAATCGGCGTCCTCATGTCTCTCGGCGCCAGCAAGAAAAACATCATCGGCCAAATCGTCACCGAACTTCTCATCGTCGGCACCCTCGGATTTAGTCTCGCCAGCGTCACCGGCACCATCTTCGCCGGCACCCTAGGGAACATGATTTTAGACAGCCAAACTACCGCATCTACTCAAGCATCTGAGCAAAACTTCGGTCGCCCAACCGGTGGCAGTATGCCAAGTATGCCAGGCGGCGCACCCAGCCAGAATAATAGTAAGAAGGGCAGCAGCTCCAGAAGTAGTATACCAGAAATGCCAAATGACATGCCAAATATGAAAGAAGTGATGAGCAGCAGCAAAGATTCCGACATCAAATTAGACATCAACGCCGAACCTCTCGACTATCTACTACTATTCATTACTGGTTACCTCGTCATCATCCTTGCCCTCATTATCCCATCTATATCTATCATGCATTATCAACCAAAAGAAATCTTAGCAGGAAAGGAGTAAAAATGACTACTAAGAAAAACACCCTCACTATCGAAAATCTCTCGTACTCTTATCAAAACGGCGATCGCACCCAAAAGGTCTTGGATAACATTAACGCCAAATTCGAATCCGGCAAAGTCTATGCCATCGTCGGCGAATCCGGTTCCGGCAAAACCACCTTCTTAAGCCTCATCTCCGCCCTAGACAAACTCCAGGATGGCGACATCAAATACAATTCCACGAGTTTAAGAAACATCACCGGTCAAGAATTCCGTCTAAAATACGTCAACATCGTCTTCCAAAGCTACAATCTCATCAAGTATATGACCGCCGCCGAAAACGTCGAAGTCGCCTCCGATTTTGACAACAAAAAAGCCGACCCTAATAAGTATCTAAAAAAGGTCGGCATCACCGAGGAAGAGGGAAAAAGGCTCGTAAACAAACTTTCCGGCGGTCAGCAACAGCGCGTCGCTATCGCAAGAGCCCTTGCCTCTAGTTCCCCCATCATTATGGCAGACGAACCCACTGGTAACCTAGACGAAGACACCGAAGAAAAAATCATCGATATCTTTAGAGACCTCGCTCACGAAGAAAACAAAATCGTCATCATCGTCACCCACTCCCGCGAGGTGGCAAAAAAAGCCGACCAAGTCCTCACTCTTCGCCGTGGCAAATTAAATTAAAATAGCGGGAAATAATCCCGCTATTTTTTTATGTAGCAATCCGCTACTTATCTACGACTTCACCTTCTACAGGCTCATCGTCGGAAGGCTTGCTTGAATCAGAAGAACCTTCATTCTTGCTTTCGTCTTTCGACGCTTCCTGATACATCTTCGCCCCAATCGGCATAATCTTATCCGAAAGTTCCTTAGCAGCCGCTTCAAGTTTATCCTTATCCGCATCCGCATCGTTCAGCACCTTCTTAGCATCTTCTACAGCAGACTTAATGGCTTCTTTATCTTCATCCGAAATTTTATCTTTATATTCATCCGGCATCTTTTCTGCCTGATAAATTGCATTTTCCAAGCGGTTCTTCACATCAATTGTGTCCTTCTTTTTCTTATCTTCCTCCGCATGCATCTCCGCTTCCTTTTGCGCCTTCTCAATATCTTCCTTACTCATATTACCAGAGTTCTGAATGGTAATAGATTGTTCTTTACCAGTTCCCTTATCTTTAGCCGTTACATTAAGAATACCATTAGCATCCAAGTTAAAGGTCACCTCAATCTGTGGCACACCACGTGGCGCCGGCGCAATTCCATCCAAGATAAACCGACCAAGAGACTTATTGTCCGCTGCAAATTCACGTTCACCCTGCAATACATGGATTTCCACCTGTGGCTGATTGTCAGAAGCCGTAGAGAACACCTCAGACTTAGAAGTCGGAATCGTGGTATTTCTATCAATCAAAGGCGTACGTACACCACCCATGGTCTCAATACCAAGTGTAAGAGGAGTAACGTCAAGCAGTAGCACGTCCTTCACGTCACCTTGCAACACCCCACCTTGAATCGCCGCACCTACAGCCACCACCTCATCCGGGTTTACACCCTGCATCGGGTCTTTGCCAAAGATAGATTTCACTTTCTCAATCACCGCCGGCATTCTAGTCATACCACCTACCATCACGATTTCATTAATGTCAGAAGTTTTAAGCTTAGCATCTTTCAAAGCTTTTTCTACTGGCTCAGCTAACCTATCAAGCAGAGGCTTTACCAATTCCTCAAGCTTAGCTCTAGTCAAGGTATATTCAAAATGTTTTGGCCCATCCGAATCCGCCGAAAGGAACGGCAAATTAATATCAGTAGAGGTAGAAGAGGAAAGTTCCTTCTTAGCCTTCTCCGCCTCATCCTTAATCCGTTGCATCGCCGCCGCATCTTTTCTTACATCAATTCCCGACTCTTTCTTAAATTCATCCACCAAATATTCTACGAGAATATTATCAAAATCTTCACCACCAAGATGCGTATCACCGTTAGTAGACATCACTTCAAACACCCCATCACCAAGCTCAAGGATTGAAACGTCAAACGTACCACCACCAAGGTCAAACACTACAATTTTCTCATCTTTCTTAGATTCAAGACCATACGCCAGGGCAGCAGCCGTTGGCTCATTAATAATCCGCTTTACCTCAAGTCCAGCGATTTTACCCGCATCCTTAGTTGCCTGCCTCTGAGAATCGTCAAAGTAAGCCGGCACAGTAATAATTGCTTCAGTCACTTTCTCACCAAGGAAAGCTTCCGCATCCGCTTTGATTTTCGACAAAATCATCGCCGAAATTTCCTCTGGTGTATATTCTTTGCCATCCATTTCTACTGCTACTTGAGACCCCTTTTTCACAATCTTATAAGGGCAGATTTCAATATCTTTTTGCACTTCACTGTCGGTAAACTTACGACCAATCAATCTTTTAATCCCATAAATGGTGTTTTTTGGATTAGTTACGCGTTGCCTTTGAGCCACTTTACCCACTAAGCGCTCGCCTTTCTTGGTTACCGCCACTACAGAAGGGGTAGTCCTATCACCCTCAGCATTCGTGATTACCTCTGGCTTACCTGCCACCATATAGGCAAACGCCGAGTTGGTTGTACCGAGGTCAATTCCAATTATTTTACTCATATTTTATCTCCTTTTCTTATTTCTAGCACTCCCACCACACGAGTGCTAATCTACCTCTAATTATACCAAACTAGCACTCTCATGTCAATAGTGCTAAAACAGGGGTAATCCCAAAAATCCCCCACAACATCCTACGCCATCGCCAGTGCTGGAACGATAACGAACAAGAGCGCTTCCGATAATACCGGAAATCTAAATACTGCAACGGAAAGTGTTTGCCCAAAAGGTTGGACCTTACCGACCACTAAACAAATAGACAATAATAGAGATATTACTAATTTCTTCCCAGTTCTGGGCGGGGATTACTACAATGGTACGCTAGTCAATGGGGCTACGATCGGGCGCTGGTGGGGGAGTGAGGCCTATGGTGGTGCTAGGCGGTACCGCCTGCTTTACGATGGTAGTAGCCTATATACCGGCAACGACGCCCGCCGCGGTGGGATCTATGTGCGATGCGTTAGTGAAGAAAAGACTGTGACAGACTTAACTTATCTTCAGGATATGACGGGTGAGATTGTAATGAGACCACAGGATTTTTATCGACGAAATCGCAAATTATAAATCAATCCAGGTAGCAATACGATATGCAGCGCATTCGGAAGCCCCGAAAAGAAGACAAAAGAAACCCCATACGCCACCAAAAGCGCCAAAACCATCCCGCAAACTTCGCATTTTTTAAGCGTCATCCTAACCGCCAAAACTAGCATCAATACAAACAGGGAAACACCAATCAATCCAGTTTCTAGAAGAAGTGACATATATTCATTTTGTACAATCTCTTTCGGCGCCGGAGAAAGACCATTATTATATAGAGCCTGCCCCGCTCCACCAATCCCCACGCCAATAACCATAGTTTTAAAATCTTTTTTCCAAATATCAAGTGCAGCCTTTGACAGTCTCACTCTCGTATCCGTAGATTCTGCCACATATCCATCAAACAAAGGCTCAGTTTTTACTAATTCCCCCTTGCTCTCTTCCAAGTTTTCCACATGGTTTTCCACAGGTTCACCAACATCTTCTGAGGCCACGCCCTTCTTCTCACCCTTTATATCAATTATCCCCAGCGACAAATGATTTACCACCTTCGCCACCCCATCAAAATATCCATCCGAAGTCGGCGAAACTGCCGCAAAAATCCCCTGCAAATTCAAAGTAAAAAGAAATGCCACCACAAACATCCCCAAACTTTTCAGAATAGAAAAGCAAACCCTCTTCCGCTCCGCCTTTCTTGCTTTGAAATAAGAAAAACACCACAAAAACGAAAGCCCCACCACACACGCATAGATCGCCCCCCGCGAGAAAGTCAGGAATAAGGTTGCTGCAAAAACAAATAATAATAGTACTTTGAGGACCGTCCGGAGGTTACGACCGAGGAAGAGGGCGCTTCGCCCGTGACGACGGGCCGAAGCGACCCGTGTCCGAAAAGTACTATTATTATTTGTTAATAACATCCACGTTATTACCAATATCGGCGCGAGCAGCAAATTTCCCATAAACTGTGGTTCTATAGAGAATCCATTCGGATGCGGGAACCCAAACATCTTATACACACACCCATCACAAAGTAGCGTCACATCCTGAGAAACACCAGCCACATCCAAAATACACTGCACCATACACCAAACACACACGAACAGGGCAGAACCAAAAAACCACCGCCAAAACACTTTCCAAAACTTCTCATCCAAATTCTCCCGCAGCTCATAAAAAGCTATCACAGAGAAGAACAGTAGCCACATCACCCCCACCGTCAAAATCCCTCGCGTCACATTTAGCGACCAAATCACCGACAAAGTCGCAAAAATAGGGAACAGCCACCATAGAATGCTCCCAAACACTTTCGAAAAAATCTCAGCACGATATTTCTGACAAATCATCACGACCGCCAGAATATCAAACAGCACCAGCCACAAAAGCGGCAGAGAAAGCTCAAAATTCATCGTTTCATTACCACCCAGCGAAATCACCGGGAAATAAGAAAAACAGAGCACCAAAGGCAATATATATAGTAGAGATTTATACAGTTTTTTCATCCACAAACTCCTTTATTTCGCGATCAAATCTTTCCACACTAAATTCACTCGCACTTTTCGACACTTTTTTAGGGTCAAACCTTAGCTTCTCAAAGTTTTCCACAGCCTCCACCACCGAAGTCACCGTCTGTTTTTCAAACAAAACCCCATTTTTTCCATCATTAATATAGTCAAGCGCCCCACCCTCACCAAAAGCAATCACCGGCGTCCCAGCCGCCAGCGCTTCCACTGGCGCAATTCCAAACGGCTCTAGAGATGGGAAGATGTATCCCTTCGCCCCCGCAAGAAGCGAGGCTAGTCCTTCCCTATTCTGTAACGGCAAAAATTTGACAAATTTGCTATTTTCTGCCATTTTCACCAATCTCCTATGTTCCGGACCTTCTCCCACCACCAGTAGTTCCTTCTTCAGCTTCATGCATGCTTTCACTACGAGGTCCAACCGTTTCCAATTCACCTGCCGACTCGTCACAATGTAATAATTTTCTCTATCATTCCCTTTATTTGCAAAATCTTTTATTTCTACTGGAGGATGAATTACAGTCGCTTCTCTGTGGTAGTACTTCGCAATCAACCCCTTCGCATATTCCGAAATCGTCACAAACTCATCCACCCTCTGCGCCGCCTCAAAATCCTTCTTCCGTTGCGACCCCACCAAACGTTTAAAGAAAAACCGAACCACAGAATTAAACGCCCCAAACCCCGGATTTTTCATATACTCATCATACATCTGCCAATAATATTGTGTTGGCACATGACAATAAGAAATATGCTTCGCCCCTGGTTTAGAAACCCTCACCGCTTTCGCCTCTGCTCCCGTTACCGAAATCACCAAATCATATTCTGATAAATCCAGTCTAGAAAACCACCTCAGCCTCAAAGGTCCAAGCACCCTCCGAAGACAAGTTGGAAAAACATTCAGCCACCCCGTCCTTACCTCCGCATCAGCAAACCAAGAAATCTTGCGCGGAGCATATTTAGAGGTATAAATCGGCGCCTTTGGGTACAGTCGATGAATTTCCAAAAGCACTTTTTCCGCACCCCCCACATTCGTCAACCAATCACAAACGATCGCGACTTTCACTTTGCTCCCTCGCCTCTAAATACAGCAGCTATGGTTCTAAAGAAAATTTGTACATCAAGTAGTAGCGACCAATTCATCACATAATAAATGTCGAGAGCCCTGCGTTCTTCAAAAGAGATATCCCGCCTCCCCGACACCTGCGCAAATCCCGTCAGCCCCGACTTCACCGACAAAATCAAAGACCTATCCCCATAATATTTCAGCTCCCCAGGTATCAAAGCCCGCGGCCCAATAAGAGAAATATCACCTTTCAAAATATTAAATAATTGTGGTAGTTCGTCCAAAGAAGTCCTCCGAATAAATCTCCCAAATTTTCCAATTCTCGGATCATTCTTCAAAAAATCTCCGTTCTTACGATATTTTTTAATTAGTTCCGGCTTCCCCATCTTGATAAACGCTTCTTCCGGCGTCATCCCACTCCACTCCGGCTTCATCGACCGGAACTTATAACACTTAAATTTCCGATTATATCTCGTCAACCTCTCCGACTTATAAATTGCCGGCGCCGACGGATTTAATACTTTCAAAATTACAAACACCACAAACATCGGTATTGCCGCTAGCACTAGCCCCACCACCGAAAACAGAATATCAAACACTCGTTTCACTACCGCCCAACCTCCAGATAAAGGAGTGAGTTTTACCAACACTGCCGGTGTATTTCCCACGAGTTCCAACTCCCCAAAATGTGACGACAGCGCCGTTTCCGAAGGCACGAAGTAATACAAAAGATGCCTCTGTACCGCCTGTTTATAAACATATTCCGTCGCCCGCTCATCTGTCTGAAAAATCACATCTACCCTCACCCGCCGTAGCGCCTCTTTAAGAGAAGAATACTGATGTGTCTTCAAATCAGACGGTATATATTTATGATTTGCCACCACCCCAGTAAGTCTATATCCATATTCTGGCGCTGAAGTAATAAAATCTGCCAAATATTCGGTATTTTTACTGTTTCCAATTATTAGCACTCTTTTCACCCCATAATCTTTTTTGAAAATCTGCCTCGCCACAAAAATTATCAAAATCCTCTCTAGCATCAATAGTGCAAAAGAAATCACCACCGCAAGTAGCGCAATCACCCTCACCGGAAAAAGATTTCTGTCCACAAAGTAATCATACACAATCAGAGCCGCCACGCTCATCACCGCCGCAATAAACACTCTCCCCACTTCCGGCAGTCGCGATTTGTTCAAAAACACTGATTTTTTATATAGCCCCAGTGCTGCCAAAATCACTAGCATTATCGGCACCAACCACACAATTTCAAGTGTAAATTCCAGAAGTTGCGATTCAAACATATATGGTCTCGGATCCACATGCACCCGAATAAAATACGCCAACGCAAACGACAAAATCAACATCAAACCATCACCAACAATTAGCGCCAAACGCAAAACATAATCGGATTTCTTCCGCATATATACATTATACCATAAACTTAGAACAAAAGAACTCGGCTACCAAAAGCAACCGAGTTCTTTAATCAAGATAATTAAGCTTTCTTGAATTTCATCTTTTGACCATTAAGTTCCAAAGTCAAAGTACCATCTTTGTATTCATAGTTAGATACAGCTTCTTGGCCATCATTTTTTACCGTTATGGTCTTGTCATCATAAGTTAGATCCAAGTTTTTCTCAGATTTAAGCGTGCTAGGGTCTTCTACAAGGTCACTGTATGCGCTCATATCCACTTTTATCATCATCGTACCAGTTTTGTCACCTTTGAGTTCGATAGTATATTCCATCATACTGCCTGCAGTAGTTGCGTCAACTTCGTTTCCTTCAGAATCTATCGTAGCAACTAGATTATACTTCCCTACAATTCCATTATTATTTAAGTTAATCACCACAACCACAATCACCGCCACAATCGCTGCAACCACCACAGCGCAAATCGCCGCAATCAAACCTTTATTACTCTTTTTTTCTTCTGCCATAATAGCTCCTTCACATTATATTACTCTAAGTATAACATAATAAAACCTAAATACAAAAGCGTTTTCATTCCATGCTATAATCAAATTATGAACCAGGCCAAATCAAAATCAGAAACAAAACCAAAACCAAAAACAAATCCAAAGACCAAGACCGAGCCAGAATTAAAAACTTACCAAAAAATCGGCATCGGCTTTTTAATTTTTGTCATTGCTGGAATTATCGGCTGGCTCTACGAATTTTTCTTAGCTTGGTTTGAAACCGGTCAAATTTATATGAAAGGTGGCAACTTCCTTCCCTGGATCAACATTTATGCTTTCGGCGCCCTCTTAATTGCCGGTGCCACTTGGAAAGTCAAAAAACACCCCTGGGCCGTCTTTTTACTCTCCGTTCTAATCACCGGCTCCCTCGAACTTCTCGCCGGCTGGCTAGTCTACACTATTGGCGATGGCACCAGATACTGGAACTACGACCACGGCATCTGGCAAATCGGTAGCGTCAACGGCTTTATTTGTCTCGCCAGCATCACCGCCTTCGGCCTTTCCGCCCTTCTTCTCATGTATGTCGTGTTACCACTTTGCATCCGCATCGCCACTCGCATGAATAAACGCGCCTTTCTCATCTTCACTACTTCTCTCTTCGTCCTCGTCCTCGCCGATGAAGTTATCAACCTCACCCTCAAAAATCTAAATCAGTGGGGCGCCATGGATTTTTACCAATCCCTCGGTCTCGAATACCAAAGTTTCTAAAATCACATTACTATAATTTTATCAAAAATCCCAACCTCTTTCGCTAGATCCAAAAACTCATCGATTCTAGAAAGCTCCGAATATCCGCTCGTATCAGTTCTATAATGCATCGGTATTACTTTTCGAGGCTTAGCCGCCTTACAAATTTCTACTGCCGTCTTCGCATCAATCGTATAATATCCACCCACTGGGATAAGCAAATAATCTGCATTTGAGATTTTTTCAAGTTGCTCCTCATTTGGAAAATGGCCAAGATCTCCGAAGTGCACCAATTTCTCGTTGTTTTTAGTGATGACAAATATGATATTAGGACCTCTCAATCTTCCCTGCTGATCGTCATGCCAGCTCGGCACCTCCTCAATTTCAAATGTACATTCTCCAGGAATTATTTCCACACATTCCCTCCCACTATGGTCGGCGTGCCCATGCGTACAAATCACTTCTCGAGCGTCAGTCCTAAGCGGCGGAAGCCCCGGCACACTCCCATCTTTATACGGATCAATCACCAGCGCGTCATCTAGCCGAAAGCAGCTATGCCCCAAATATTCAATTTTCATATCCTAGCTCCTTTGTGTATTTATATAAACCTTGTATGTGATTTTCTAGAAAATAATAATGTTTCACATAAAATCCAGTGAGAACCATCAATATCAGCGCTAATATATATAATGGAATCATTTCCAACATCCACCCGTTGGTGACTACTTCCCATGCCATCAGCCCTACTGTCACTATCGCAAGCAAAGCAAAAAACAGTGTAACATTAAGGTGTATAGACCTTTCCTTCTGAAAATTTTTCAGCATCTCCGCGTGTAATTTCATGAACCGTCCCCTCTCCTCCGCACTCAAATCCCGCTTCGCCTCCCCCGCAATAAACTCCTCATATTTCAGAATCTGCTTTTCCATATACCACCATTATACCCCACAAAATCTCAAAAATAACTTAGTCTTCTTTTCTATGCATAAAATCATACCAAAACACCTATGCAAATCATTCTATGTGTTGCACAATTCCCTATACTCGACGATTCTTTTTTTGAGATACTTTATACGTCTACCAGATAAATAATAATCGGTAGTCGATAAATATTTATCGTCCCAATCATACACTCTTACTCTTCTCCATCTTCTGTCACTATTGAGTCGTTCAGTTTTATATCTGAATTCAATTTCTTTACCAATATGTTTACTCAAAAAAAGCTCCAATTTTTTCTCCTCTGCAACCGAATTCTTTTTATCCGTAACACAATTACAACCCATACTATTCCGTATTTTATCAAATTCAGAATCTCTCATATAATAATGTTCGTCGGAAAAAGTTGCCCTCTTAATGAAGCCGTTCGACATCAAAGAAGATAACATCGATCTTATAGAATCTGAATTAGTAGAAATAGTACCATGGTATTTTCTCTCCAAAATCTTTTTTATTGTTTTACGATCAAACATTTTTCTAGAATTCGAATTAAATATCTCAAGAATAGCCTTTCTAAGTGATGTTGGAGATTCCATATTAATCACCGAAATTAAGTCATTTTTTATAGCATCATAAGAAGTATGCTTTTTATCGGTAAAATTATTACTCCTTTCTCTACCATCAACCATTTTTCTCATCACAGTCGAAACAAAGCTCTTATTCAATGCCCCATTAAATTTCTCAATTTCTTCACATGCTTTCACTAATTCGCAAAAACCTCACTACTATAGTCTTTTGAGTCTAATATCCCTAAATCGCGTTGAATCATTAAGTCGCTCAAAGAATACGCTCCATTCTCACATAAGGCTTTAGTTGCGCTGGGCGACAAACTGACACTACCTACAGCCACAATATCACTCATTTTCTACAATTATATAATGTATCCTATCATGACGCAACATACATTCCTACATCTCATCTTCAAACTGCATCGCCTGACAAATCTTACAAAGATGCACTGCTTTATCTTCCGGGTCTAATTTCGCCCCACATTTATCACATTCATCACCATCCGGCCAAAACCCCATAATCCTTTCCTCCTTTCCTATATAACGTATATTATATAGTAGAAGCGTAAAAAAACAATTCTTAAAACATTTTTTAAAAACAATCTTGCGAACAAAACCACGAACAATACAAAAATCTTGCGAAGATTTATTAAGATTACACAAAAACTATTGACTTTTTCCATTTCGTATGGTAAAATCAGAAGCATAAAGGCTAAATCACTATGAAGCAACCACAAAATATTTCACAAGAATATACCGCATCACTTACTGCAGAGCCACTTCTATTTAGCGAGACCAAGCTCCTCGCCAGCTTTTTGCAGCAAGGCGAAGACCTAGGATCATTGAAAGAGCGCAATCTAAACGAAAACCTCATCATGCACAAGCGCACAGGCAGCTTAAAGCGTGTCAACTCACCGCTCTTCCGCCGTCTCAGTGCCATGTCAGAAAACATCCTAGACACCTTTACGACCTCAGACGATACCGACGCCAAAATCATCTTACTATATATTATATGCAACACGGACCGCCTAGTCCGCGATTTTATTATCAACATTTACGGCGACAAAGTCCTCATCCAATCCGACAAAATCGTCAGAGCCGACATCGAACAATACTTTGAATCTGTCTATTCCGAATCCGATAAATTACTGAACTGTAGTTATAACACCAAAGCTAAGCTCAAGCAAACCCTCATGAAAATCCTAGCCGACGCAGGCCTCGTCACTAAGCAGAGTAACGATTTTCTAATCACCACACCAATCATTTCCGAACGAATCCGTAGCACCATTCTTGCAGATGGTGGCGACTATTATATAAAAGCCTTAGGAGGAACATGCTAACCATAAACGAAAGACTTAAAGAGCTTCGTCGCAAAGTCCAATCCGAAGACCTTAAAAAAGGTCGCGGCCTCGGTGGCGAAGTTAATTATTATATTTTTGATTACGATCCAAATGATGAATACGAAGTCATGGATTATATCAACAAATTCGCGGTCGACAACGACCAGATTGCTATCATTAATATCCACGACATTATTGTAGACTTTCTCAAATCCAAAAACTATTACGATAAAGCATTCGAACTAGAAAGCAAGAAAAACACCCAACACGCTGCCACCGCAATCATGCGCGCATTAGGCGTAGAAAATAAAAACGGTACCTTAATGCAAGAAATCAGAAATCGCATCCCAGAAGATAAAATCATCTTCATTACTGGCATCGGCGAAAGCTACCGCATCATTCGCGCCCATACGCTTCTCGCTAACATGCAAGTTTCAGTTACTAAAAACCCAGTTGTTTTATTTTACCCTGGCAGATACGATGGCCAAAGCCTCAAACTCTTCGGCAAGTTCCCTGCCACTAACTATTATAGAGCCGACAAATTAGTCGGAAGATAAGAAAGGAGTACAAATGATACTTAAAGAAATTTACAAGAAAGACATCAACCGTAACATCCAAGGCGTTATCAAGGTCGACAACGATGATACTGCAGTCATTAAGCAAGAACTAGAAGAATACGTTGTAACTGGCGAAATTGAGCGCCATTTCAATGAATTCTTCGATGCCTATACCACCAGTCTAGGGCCAACCGGTCTCACAGAAAACATGGCCGTCTGGATCAGTGGCTTCTTCGGTTCAGGTAAATCTCATTTTCTCAAAATGATTGCTTATCTGCTAGAAAACCGCGAAATCGACGGCAAAAATTCCGTAGACTATTTCGAGCCTAAAATCAAAGATGCTATGTTATTTGGCAACATCAAACGCGCCGGCAATGTCTCCACCGACGTAATACTATTCAATATAGATACCAAAGCTGGTCTCGAAAACACCATCCAAAAAGACCGCATTCTCAAAGTTATGGAAAATGTCTTCAATGAAAAACTCGGCTACTCCCATATTAATTATGTCGCCGACATTGAACGCTACCTTGATGAAAACGGCAAGTACGAAGAATTCAAGTCTAAGTTCACTGAAGGCTGGGAAAACGTCCGCAACGACTTCGACTTCGAACAGGAGCATATCGCGGAAATCTATTCTGAAGTCATGGGCGTATCAGTGGATGAAGCCAATCGCACATTCGAGTCTCGCCGTAACCATCATGATATTTCCCCCGAAATCTTTGCTAAGCGTATCCAAAAATACATCGAGGAAAAGGGAGGCAACCACCACGTCATCTTCCTTATTGATGAAATCGGTCAATATATCGGAGAAGACAACGATTCAATGCTAAATCTCCAGACCATCGTCGAGCAACTTGGCATCCACACTGGCGGCAAAGCCTGGGTAGTCTGCACCAGCCAAGAAGCCATCGACGAAGTCGTCAAGAGCGGACATTTCAAACGTAACGACTTTTCCAAAATTCTCGGCCGTTTTGACACCAAAATCAAACTCGCCTCCACAGACATTGAAGAAGTCATCAAAGCTCGTCTCCTCGAAAAAACCGACACCGCCACCGACACCTTACGTGCTCGCTATGAGCAAGACGGTGCCGAAATCCGCAATGCTTTCTCTTTCTCTGCTGGAACCCAAACCCAGAAACTCTACAAAGATACAGATGATTTCGTTGCCACCTATCCATATATTCCGTATCAATTTGCTCTCGTTCAGAATACCTATACCTACATCAGAACCAAAGGTTTCGCCGGCGCCCATCTTTCTTCTGGTGCTCGTTCCCTTCTTAGCGCTATCCAAGAAACTGCTATCAAGAACGAAAACGCCGAAATCGGCGCTCTTATTCCCTTCTCTGCCTTCTATGATACCATCAGCACAGCAATAGATTCTTCCGTAGAGCAAATCATCACTCGTGCCGAAGGTCTCGTCGCCGAAGGTAAACTCAATAATGTTGATATTCCTATCCTCAAGACTCTCTTCATGCTCCGTGGCTCCAATACTCTTCCTCCAACCATTGAAAACATCACAACTCTCGAATTGACTCAGCTTGGTGAAGACAAACTCGAGCTCGAAAAACGCATCAAAGCCAGCCTCAGACGCTTAGAGGATGAAGTCTTTATCCAGAAAAGTGGCGATAATTATAACTTCCTAACCGACGAAGAACAAGAGGTCAACCGCGCCATCCAAGATGAAAACGTCAGCCCAGACGAGGTCGATGAACGTATTGGTAACATCGTCCGTGGCATTTGCGACGGCAACAAATTCAATTATCAAGACCGTCGCATTTTCTCGGTAGATTATTACCTAAACGACCACAAGCTCACCGCCGGCACTGGCAACGACATTTGTCTAGTATTCACTACAGCCAAAGAGTCCGCCAAGAGCAAATCTATCATCAACACCGACCGTGCCTATATCGCCATCGAACTAGACGACGAAACCGAAGATTTACTACGTCGCGCCATCAGAATTGAAAAATTCCAACGCAAGAACGCTGGTGCTACAAATTCGCCAGAACGTCAGCACATCATCGGAATCCGAAAGAACGAAATGAACTCCATGAACAACAAAGTCCGCGAAAAAATCGCAGAATGTCTCGAATCCGCACCTGTGTTCATTGGTGGCGGCGAAGTCGCTATCCCTTCCGCCGAAGCCAAGGCCCGCCTCAAACTCATTCAAAATGAACTAGTCAAAACCACCTATACCAAACTCGACTACATCGTTTCCAAAAAATCCACTTCAGACGCCCGTGCTCTTCTGAACAAACCACAAAACGAAATCGTCGCTCCGGTCAATCCTGGGGCTCTAGAAGAAGTGTTCGAATTCATCAATGAGCGCACTCTCAATCATTATCCTCAGACTCAGCTCTCAGACCTAATCAGTCATTTCGATAAACGTCCATTTGGCTTTGATACCGATGATGTAGTATATCTAATGGCTTCTCTCGCTCGTGATGGCAAAATCTCCGTCTCTAAATCTAATTCCACCCTGAGCCTCGGCGAATTGTCCTCTGCCCTTGCCTTAACTCGCGAATACGATCGAGTTCTCATCAAAATCCGCGAAAAAATTGCAAGCGACTTACTCTCTACCGCAAAAGATATCTTGAAGAACGCTTTTTCACGAAACACGGTCACCAGCAACGAAGATGAAATCATCGCTGAACTAAAAGACGCCATTGACGACGAAAAACAAATCGTCAGCAACCTCCTTGGTCGCTACGCCACTCATGGCACCTACAAATATCCAGGCGAAGACGCTGTAAGTTCAGCTGATGGAATCTTACGCGAATTGATTCAGATCAAAGACAATATTGAACTCTTCAACACTATAAACGACCGTAATTCAGATATCATCTCGGCAATGCAAGCCCTCGCACCAATTAAAGAATTCTTTGAAAGTACCCAAGCCAGAATCTTTGATGATGCATCACGTGTTATGGATGAATATAGGACTCAATCTCTAACCTATACTATCGAAGGCGATGAGGCAGGACAAATCAATGAAATCCTCACGAATCCTGAGCCATACCGCAACATCTCCAACTTACCAGGACTCACCGCCTCATTAAAGCGCAAACTAGATGAAATCACCGAACGTCGCCGTAAAGCTCTCGAAGAACAAGAGAAAAAACGTCGCGAAGAGGAAGAGGCTGCCAAAAAAGCAGCCGGTAGCACCGAAACTCCAGCCAAGACAGTCAAAAAACGTACCATTCGTCCAGGCGATTTAACTACGCCTATCACGACGCATACTATCAAATCCGAACAAGATATTGACGCACTTCTTTCCGAGCTTAAATCTTACCTCATGGATCAATTAAAAAATAATGACGAATTGGAGGTCTTCTAATGGACAAAAACTCCCTCAAATCCTTCGCGATGGATGCTCGCGAAAAACTCACTAATCTCATGCGAGTTAAATTGCAAGATTTACATATCGAAGAGGAGCTCCACTTCATTCAACACGGTGACTTATATGAAAATACCGAGCATGTCCTTCGCGCCATGACTACCGACGATTATAAACGCTATCAGAACCTCAAGTCTGCCGTAGACCGCGATGGCATCAAATCCGTCATCGAAAAATCCGCCTATACTTGGTTCAACCGCATCGTTGCCATTCGCTACATGGAAGTCAATAATTTCCTACCCCTCGGGCCCGACTTTGAATCCTTAGACATCAAAGTCCTCTGCGATAAATCCGGTAAAGATTTCCGCAACCCCGAAATTATGACCATGTCCAAGCTCCGTGAAACCGCTCTTGATATCGACTACGCCAAACTGTCCGAAATGAACGATACCGAAAAATACAAAACCATTATTCTCGCCATAGTCAAGAAACTTGGCGAAGCTATCCCGGATGTCTTCGACGGTAACACCGAAAATATCGACGGCCTCATTCCTGATAATCTCCTGCTCCCTAATGGTTTGAACGATTGTGTTTTAAGACTTGGTGAAGAGCAATTCAAGCATACCGAAATCATCGGCTGGCTCTATCAGTATTACAATCAAGCCGAAAAAGACCGCGCTATGAAAATTAAAGGAGCAATCGCCAAAGAAGATATACCATATGTAACTCAAATATTTACGCCGAACTGGATAGTAAAATATCTTGTGGAAAACTCTCTCGGTCGTTATTGGCTCGACCGCCATCCTAACAAAGCTTTAGAATCCAAATGGGAGTACCTCGTCAAGAAAAAGGAGGAGCCAGCAATAATCCACGATAATCGCAAGATAGAAGATATCACCTTTATTGATCCTTGCTCCGGCTCCGGCCATATTCTAATCTATGCCTTTGAAGTTTTTTACCAAATATACGAATCCGAAGGCTATCCCAAATCCGACATTCCACAGCTGATTCTAAACAACAATCTTTATAGTCTTGATATCGATGACCGCGCCAACCAGCTCTCTATCCTAGCCTGTATGCTCGTCGCCCGAAAATATGACGACAAACTATTCACGAAACCTATCAAGCAACATATCCTCAGCATCCACGAAAGCAACAAAATCAATCTCTCTACCTTCTCCCCCTCCGGCGAAGCTAAAGATATCTTAGGCTATATTATGGCCACCTTCCGTGATGCCAAAGAATACGGCTCCATCCTCAAAGTCCGTAGTCTAAACTATAATTCTCTTCGCGATGCTATTAAAAACGATCCTATCGCCACCAACTTCGGTTTGAATAGAGAGCTGGAGCCGCTTATCGCTCAAGCCGAGCTCTTAAGCAACAGATATACCATCGCCGTCACCAATCCTCCATATATGGATCAATATGACGAAAAGTTAAAAAATTATATTAGAGACTACTATTTTAACGAAAAGTCAAACATCGCAATCGTTTTCATTAGAAAGTGCATTGACAGTCTTGAAGATGATGGCATTTCTGCATTATTAACCATTGAATCTTGGATGTTTTTATCTAGATCTAAAGAATTCAGAAAATGGCTACTAAATAGCACAAGTATCCTTAATTTATTGCATCTGGGCAGTGGGGCGTTTTCTGAATTGGGGGGAGCCGTAGTCTCAGTAGTTGCATTTTGCCTATCCAAACAGAAGGGTCTTACTGGAACATACATTAGAGATATTTTTGGAAATGCAGCTGAAAAACAGAAGAAATTTATTGAAGCAATATCTGAAGAGTCGCATTCGAAAATATTATACTCTCAGAAAATGGAAAAATATGATTCGACACCAGGCAACATTATTGCATACTGGATTTCGGAAACATGTCGTAGAATCTTCATCGAATCTCCACACTTAATAGATATAGGTACTCCAAAAGTAGGCCTCCAGACTGGTGATAACGATAAATTTACAAGATTATGGTGGGAAGTTAGTAAAAACAATAGTAAATACGACTCCGAAAATAAACAAAAGGCAATAGAATCTGGCGCGAAGTGGTTCCCCTACAATAAAGGCGGCCAATATCGGAAATGGTATGGTAATAATGACTACGTAGTTAACTGGGAGAATGACGGGAATGATATTAGACAAGATAAACTGCAAAAGCTGAGTGCCGGGCTGATTTGGCCTAGCAATTCAAAACCCAAGAATACACAATTTTACTTTAAGCCATCGATCACATGGTCGAAAGTTTCATCTGGAGATATTGCATTTAGATTTAAACCGGGGGGGCATATCTTTGATATAGCTGGAGCGAGTATATTTAGCGACGAAGACAACAAGCTCACATATTTACAAGGAATACTAAACTCAAATGCGATAAAAGCAATCGCCAACATCATTTCGCCAACTGTGAACTATGAATCTGGCCAAATAGCAACATACCCAATCGTTAATTCTAAGAAGAAAGAAGGAGAAATAGTCCAATTAGTGGAAGAATGTCGACTATTGTCCAAAGATGACTGGGATGATTACGAATCTTCCTGGGATTTTACAACCCACCCACTCTTCAAATACAAAACCGATAGCGACAAACTTTCCGATGCTTTCTCCGCCTACGAGAAACATTGTGAAGACCGCTTTGATAATCTTAAAGCCAATGAAGAAAAACTCAACGAAATCGCTATCGAACTCTACGGCCTCGAAGATGAACTCGCGCCCGAAGTCCCTGATAATCGCGTCACCGTCCGCAAAGCCGACCATGCCCGCGAAGCCCGTTCTTTCCTTTCTTATTTTGTCGGCTGCACCATGGGCCGCTATTCTACGGATAAATCTGGCGTTCAGTATGCTGGCGAAGGTACCGAATTGCCTAAGAACAATACAGTCGATAGCGACGGCATCATCACTATCATGGACCATGACTCCATCGGTCGCGACGACATCATGAATAAACTTCGTCATTTCCTTGAATCAAACTTCGGTTCCGGCACTTTATCCGCCAACCTAGACTGGCTCGCCGAAGGTCTCGGTCGCAAGAATACCGAAAATAGCGAGGATGTTATCCGCAACTATTTCGTTAATGAATTCTTTAATGACCATACCCACAAAATATATGCCGACCCAACTAAAGCCAGCGACGGGCGTCCTATTTACTGGCAAATCTCCTCCGGTCCCCATAACGCTTTCAAGGCCCTCTTCTACATCCATCGATATAATCCGGGCCTCATGGCCAAAGTTCGCGTCGACTACGTTACGCCAATTATGAATTATTACGACCATCGCCTCACCGAAATTAAAACCGAACTCCAATCCGCCAGTGGCCTCAAACGTAGTGAATTATTAGCCGAACAATCCGACCTCATCGATAAACTCGACGAGCTTCAAGAATTCGATAAGATTCTCAAGAATATCGCCGACAAACGCATCGAACTCGACCTCGACGACGGCGTCAAGCGTAATTACATCAAACTGTCCTACGCCGCCACTGACGTCAAAAAGGGCGCCCATATTCTCGACGATGCTTTAACAAATCCTAAAGCCTTAAAAGAAGCTATCAAGGCAGAATACGGAGATTTCTAATGCAAAGTGAAAACATTAACGACGAAATCTTAAAATACTTAACCGATTACTACAATCAGCCACTTCGTCTAGGTGAGCCTCGTCGTATTCTGGTTTGGTATGACGAGGATGGCCAAAATGCCGAATATTTAAATGACCTAGTTTCCGATAATCTCGAAGTTATCGTCTACGACGATAACCCAATGTTTATCGAAAACCACATTGCTAATCTAGCCCCAGGCATCAATGTTTTAATATATCTAGAACAGCCATATTCTAGTAGTGTTTCCAACCCACTCATTGCTCTTGAGATGAGAAACCCAGGTTGCGTATTTGTGCCAGACGAAATCACTCTAGATCTTAATACCCTAGGGCTCCCTCAGCACTGTCGTTCCGTTGTAGAAAAAAACAAGCGATTCTTCAAAAACAAAGCCCGCGTCAACAAAATCAAAGAATATCTACCAGCAAATCCAAATGAAGACGAGCTTAGTCGTACTTTTGTCGCGACAAACTTCAATGCCGATTCTATCCGTCAAGATCGCATCTTGGTAGCCATCTTCCGCAGTTTCATGCAAAATCCTACCGAATTTGTTAAAGACCTCAAATATATTGATGACGAATATATCTCAGCACTTATCATTAATGAATTTGGTGACAAAAGCATCAATATCGACGATTTGAATACTACGCTTGAAAAAATTATTATCTCCTATTTCTTTTTCAACCTAGACCAAGTTAATATCATCCCCCGTCTCAGAGATTATATTTTGCCAAAAGAAGCTTCTGCCAATATCAACATGCTTATCCATGATCTCGTCAATGACAAAACTACCGCAGAATTATATCTCGATTATGCTAAAAGAGTAGCAGACAAATATAATTTCACTGAAATACTAGAACAACTCGACCTAGGTTCATTTATCAATGCCGATACATTCGAAGCTATCGATGTTGCAATCATCCAAAAATTACTCACGAAACTAGATAATAATGAATCCATCGCCACAGAAATACGCACACGTCGCACCAAGAACTTCTGCGAAAAATATCGCACCGATTATGACATGTTAGATTTCGCCGACAAATTCTTCGAATCAATTAAACAAAACTTAATGAGTATTGTCGAATCTAATCGCGATAGGCTCACCAAACTCTACGCTAAAAAGCTCTACCAGATTGACACCTTTTATCGCAAATTTAACCAGGCATATTCAAAATCTACCAAGAATGATAACTACATCAACTTAGTTGAACATGTCGAAAACATCTACACCATGGAATATTGCGATCGGCTTGCTGAAAAATGGTGCAATTCCATCTCCAACATTAGCTGGAACGAAGGCAACATTATACTACAACAAAATTTTTACCGATATTCTCTTCAGCCCTTCGACAATAAAAAAGATCGTATCTTCGTAATCATCTCCGACGCCATGCGTTATGAAGTTTCCGCCGAACTAGCTAACGAGCTTCGCAAATCCGGCGCCACCGTCTCTATCGACCCAATGATTGGCGTTGTTCCCTCCTATACCCAACTTGGTATGGCCTCCCTTCTACCTCACGGCAAACTAATCATTAATAACGATGAAAGCGTTACTTCGGACGGCATTTCTACCGCTGGCACTGATAACCGTAACAAAATTCTTACCATGGCCAATCCTGACAACATGGCAATCCAATATGATAACTTGCCTCCCAAGAAATCCGATTGGAAGAAACTATTTTCTGGCAAAAAATATGTCTATATCTATCATGACGTTATTGACAGAGTTGGCGAAAGTGATGACAAAATGGTATTCGAAGCCTGCGAACGCACTATTCAAGAATTAAACCAACTAGTACTAGAATTACACACTACCTTTAGTGGCGTTAACGTCATTTTAACTTCCGATCATGGCTTCTTCTATCGCAATATCAATCTAGACCGTATCGACGAAGGCACCGATGCTACGAAAGTCAAAAAACGCTATTCGCTTTCCGACACCAAGGGCAATCCATCTGATACTCTGAGTTTCGAAATGAATTACTTAAATTCAGACGACACTAGGTACGTCAACATCCCACGTGGCAACACCGTCTATCGCAAACGCGGAGCCACTAGCAACTACGCTCACGGTGGCGCGATGCCTCAAGAAATCATTATTCCGAAACTGTCCTTCAAGTCTTCGCGTCAAACTGCCAATCTCCCCCAAGTCAAAATCCTCTACAATGGCATCAGTACCAAAATCACTAACGCTATTACCTTCCTCAAATTTGTCCAAGACGAACCAGTTTCCGAAGAAAAAGTATCCGCTACCTATCATGTCTATTTTGAGGATAAAGATGGCAACCGAATCAGTAACGATGCGACTATCATCGCTGATGTTGCTAACCAAGACCCAGCCAAGCGCGAATTTAAAGAAAAGTTTGTATTTTCTCAAACTCGTAGTTACGACAAAAACGCCGATTACTCTCTAGTAATCTCAGACGGAGCCGGCTACGAAAATCATATTAACTTTAAAATTGACATTATAGCGTCATTATTATAAAGGAGCAACCTATGGACCAAATCAGTCGAAAACTAAACCAAACATTCCCGGGCAAAGTCGTCCGGAAAGACCTCACTAAAAAAATCAAAGAAGGCGCCAACGTGCCAGTCTATGTCCTAGAATACCTACTCGGCATGTATTGCGCTACAAACGACGAATCCGCAATTCAGGAAGGCGTCGCCATGGTCAAGAAAATCCTTGCCGATAATTTCGTAAGACCTGACGAAGCCGAAAAAGTCAAAAGCCTCATTCGTGAACGCACCCAATATACTGTCATTGACCGTATTGCTGTTCATCTAAACGAGCACGAAGACCGTTACGAAGCTGAGTTTTCCAACCTTGGCATCAAGCGTGCTTATATTTCACCAGAAATCGTCAAACAATTTGAGAAACTTCTCGTTGGTGGTATCTGGTGTATTTCTAGAGTCAGTTACTATCACGGCG
Organism: uncultured Candidatus Saccharibacteria bacterium; assembly: GCA_964406725.1. Taxonomy (GTDB): domain Bacteria; phylum Patescibacteriota; class Saccharimonadia; order Saccharimonadales; family Saccharimonadaceae; genus Nanosyncoccus. The sequence continues at coordinate 28,976 of CAYOSV010000005.1, forward strand.
ATAATGAAGACAATACACCTTCTCTGCCGTTCGTAGTTAGCGAAATCAAACCCATCCAACTTCCTAGCATGGATTTCGAGGAGCTGGTAAATGGTCGTAAATCTTTTTCGAAAGATGAATGGATTGATATCCTGATTCGCTCAATGGGTATGGAACCAAGCCACTTAGAATATCGCCAAAAATGGCACATGCTAGAACGCGCCGTTCCGCTGGTTGAGAACAACTATAACATGTGCGAACTAGGTCCTCGTGGTACCGGCAAATCTCATATCTATAAAGAAATCTCACCAAACTCAATCTTAGTTTCTGGCGGTCAAACCACTGTTGCCAATCTATTCTATAACATGGCTTCGCGTACTGTTGGCCTAGTTGGCCTTTGGGATTGCGTCGCTTTTGACGAAGTTGCCGGCATTACTTTTAAAGATAAAGACGGCGTCCAAATCATGAAAGATTACATGGCCTCCGGTTCATTTGCTCGTGGTAAAGAAGAGAAAAGCGCCAAAGCCTCTATGGTATTCGTCGGGAATATCAACCAATCCATCCGTGACATTTTGGCTGCGAATTCACATTTGTTTGCTCCATTCCCATCAGCCATGCGCGATGATTCAGCTTTCTTTGATCGTATGCACTACTATCTACCAGGCTGGGAAGTCCCCAAAATGCGTCCAGAACTTATTACTGACGATTATGGTTTTATCACCGACTATCTTTCCGAGTTCTTTCGTGAACTTAGGAAACGCAATTTTTCCGATGCCTTTGATAGTTATTTTAAACTCGGTCATGACTTGAATCAACGCGATGTTATCGCAGTTCGCAAAACCGTATCAGGCCTAGTCAAATTGCTATATCCAGAAGGTGATTATACCAAAGAAGATATTCAAGAAATTCTTGAATACGCCCTCGAAGGTCGCCGCCGCGTCAAAGAACAGCTCTTCCGCATCGAAGGCGCCGAATTCGCTGACCGCAACTTCTCATACATCGACAAAGAATCAGACACCGAAACAACCGTCGAGATAGAAGAAATGAAAAACAACGAAAAGGAGATTAGACATGAATAAAATCAAATGCCCCCACTGTCAACAAGAATTTGAAATCGACGAATCAAGCTATGCCAATATTCTCTCGCAAGTCCGCTCTCAAGAGTTCGACAAAGAAATTCACGACAAACTCACTCAAATAGACAAACAATACGAGACCGAATTAAAATTATCTGAAGAAAAATTCAAAAACCAAGCCAAACAAGAACTTGCCAAAAAAGACACCGAACTAATTCAGCTCAAAGCCAAAAAAGATGACGAAATCAACGCCATCAAAATCGCAGCAGCCGAAGAGATCTCCAAGCTAAAATCCCAATTAGATAATTCTAACACCGAAAAAGCCTTAGCCGTCTCACAAGCCATCATCCCAATCGAAAAAGAACGTGACCGATTAAAAAGCGACCTCAAAAACCAAGATACCGAAGCCAAGATCCGCGAACAATCACTCAAAGATAGATACGAAGGCGCCCTTCAGCTCAAAAACGAAGAAATCGAACGCCTCAAAGAGCTAAAATCCAAGCTTAGCACCAAAATGGTCGGCGAAACCCTCGAACAACACTGCGAAATCGAATTCAACAAACTTCGCGCTACTGGTTTTCAAAATGCCTATTTTGAAAAAGACAACGAAGTCTCAAAAACTGGTAGCAAAGGCGATTATATTTACCGCGAAACCGACGAAAACGGCACCGAAATTATTTCCATCATGTTTGAAATGAAAAACGAAAACGAAACCACCGCTACCAAGCACAAAAACGAAGATTTTCTCAAAGAATTAGACAAAGACCGCACCGAAAAAAAATGCGAATACGCCATACTTGTTTCCCTGCTCGAAGCCGACAATGAGTTATACAACACCGGCATCGTCGACGTTTCCTACCGCTATCCCAAAATGTATGTTATTCGCCCTCAATTTTTCATCCCCATGATTACAGTTTTACGCAACGCCGCGCTGAATTCTCTAAAAGACCGTAATGAACTCATCGCAATGAAAAGCCAAGAAATCGACATCACGAATTTCGAAAACGAAGTGTTTAATTTCAAAGAATCTCTAGGCAACACCCTCAAAAACTTCTACAACAAACACTCCGAAGCCATCGAGCAAATCAACAAAGCTATCAAAGATCTCGAAAAAACTCGCGACGCCCTCATTCTTTCCGACAAACACATCGGCTCCGCCGAAAACAAACTTGAAGACCTCACTATCAAGCGCCTCACTCGCGGCAATCCCACCATGGCCCAAAAATTCGAAGACCTCAAATCAGAATAAATCCATTACTACACTTTTTACATGTTATAATAATCTTAATTAATCAGGAGTCAAAAAAATGGAAACCCCAACAACCATAGACGAAAATATAAAAATCTGCCAATCCTGCGCGATGCCACTCACCTCGCCAGATCTCTACGGCACCAACAAAGACGGCAGCACCAATGAAGATTACTGCAAATGGTGTTACGACAAAGGCGAATTCCTAGACAACTGCACCATGGAAGAGTACATCGAAAAATGCTCCCAGTTCGGCGAGCAAGCCGGCATGACCAACGAGCAAATGAAAGAATATTGCACCAAAGTCTTCCCTACTCTCAAACGCTGGAAACAAACCTAATTAGACAGACTTTTCTTCGCCTCCTCTATCACCTCATCCGCTTTTTTGATCAAATCTTCCGAAGGCAAATTACTTAGCTCCACGGCATCGTCAAAATCCACACTATCAAAACCCCCAGAAGCAGCATCTCCGCCAGCACAATATTTACAATATTTCCCGTCACTACCATATATAATATCCTGATCAAAAACTTCCTTCCCGCAATTCGGGCATTGTTTTGTACAATACAAACACCCTAGCCCTCCCGGTCCACACAAAGGATCAAATTCCCCCATCGGTCTACCACAATTTGGACAAATCCTATCCATTCCACCCTCCCCCAGCGCCAAATCCAGTATGATATCCTGCCTCATACGCATCGCGCTCATCATCAAATTCATCCATCTCTGAGTCCACATCGTAATCATCATCCATACCTATATTATACTCCTCATGCTATAATAAAACCATGACACACTTTTTTGAACAAATCACAAAAGCTATCGAAGAAGCCGAATGGACCAGCATTCTAATCACTATCCTGATTATTATCCTACTGCTCAGCTTTATCGTCGTAAATATTATCAGCTGCATTTGCCAAATCTCCATGAAAAAATCCCTCAAAAAAATCGCCGATCAAAAACAGGATACTGAGAAAAAACCAGATCATGAAACCAAAAAGGATTAACCATGTACCAACCAGAATTTATGAAATTAGCGATCGAAGAAGCCCAAACCGGTATCAAAAACGGTGACGGTGGTCCATTCGGTGCAGTCATCGTAAAAGACGGCAAAGTCATCGCCACTGGCCACAACTGTGTTTTAAAAAACCACGACTCCACTTGCCACGGCGAAATCGATGCCATCCGAAAAGCCGAGCAAATCTTGCAAACCCATGACCTAACCAATTGCGAGCTCTACACCACCGGCGAGCCTTGTCCCATGTGCCTTGCGGCCACCCTTTGGGCCAACATCAGAAAAGTCTACTACGGCTGCACGCTAGAAGACAACGAAAAAATCGGCTTCCGCGACCTCAAATTCGAAAAGCTAATAAATAGCGACCGTAACCTCCTGCCACACGATTTTCTAGAACAGCACGATCATAGCTTATGCCTCAAACTCTTCAACGAATATGATCAGCTAGACAAAATTATTTATTAATAGGCTCTCAAAACATCAGAGCAAAATCCTTGACACAAACTACCGAACGATAGAAAATTCCAAACAGGCTCTAACTCCCCAAGAGCCAGTTTTCAAACCAAACGATACCGCATCGGCTATTCGTTATTCTCTTTGTCCAGTGCCGTCACTTTCACTGCCATTCTCGGCATCTACGGTTTTAATCTCACTTCTAGTTCAAAATCGCAATCGAAATATTGAGATACGCTGCAAAAGTACACCACAAAAGATACGGCAAAAGCAGCCACATCGCTTTCTTACAGTTTCTCCCACACATAATCATCAGCGCCAGAATCATCAGCCACATCACGATTAACCAACCAAAGGCAAAATATTTCACATCTAAATTAAAGAATATCAAAGTCCACGCAAAATTAAACAAGAGTTGCACATAAAATAGCACCAATTCCGCCGTCTTCAACTTTTTCTCTACCGGCTTCTTTGCCTTCACTCGGTAGATCAAATACGAAGCCACCCCCATCATTATATATAATATCGTCCACATCACTGGGAATAACCACGCTGGCGGTACCAAAGGCGGTTGATTAAACTCCCCAAAAGTCTCCTGCGCATTAATTGTAAAAAGCGTGATAATCGACCCGCCTACCAAAGGTAGCAAAATCATCCCCGCTGCTATAAAAAAGTTTTTTACTTTATTTTTTTGTTTTATTTTTTGTTTTTTGTTACTCATACACTACCATTATAACACAGCACCATAAAAGAAATTATTGTATAATAAAACCATGGATAAAATCATAGAACAAAGGCCAGCTACGCCTCCCATCTCACCAAACTTTTCAAAAAAACGTAAAGACCAATAACTTAATTTAGCACGACTCCATCAACATACAGCTTGTACCCATTCAAGTTGATATTACTATTTGTTGTATCAGCATTCGTCAAAGACTTCACATACGTGTCACCAGTCAAAGTAAGTCTAGAAGACGCATCCAAAGTTAAAGTCACTTCCCCAGCATTCTTCACCGTAATATCAGCCGTGGAATAAATCGCCGGTGAACCTTTGCCAGTAGTTTTATAAGTCCCCTCATCCACCATTACCGTTCCGCCGCCGCGATCCGACCGAATCGCCGCACTAGAAATCCCCGCCGTAGTAATCGTGAGATTCTTCGCGTTCATAATCCCCCCACCATTAGTCATAATCCCACCAGAATTATCTTTTGTAGTAGTAATCGTAGAATTAGAAATATTTACCGTCGTGCCATCAGAAGAAGAATTATTAGTAGTCGCCGAGCCACCATAAGAAAACACCCCGTTCGCACCCGTCGCATCAGTCGTAATCGTCGCCTTTCATGTCTTTCTTCTTTTAGTTCTAAATTCTCCATAGCAATTATATCTACTACGATTATTTTCGTTTTTCTTTCTTCATCAAAACACCTGTCG
>CAYOSV010000006.1:0-33968 GCA_964406725.1 uncultured Candidatus Saccharibacteria bacterium
TAAAGTCAGGTAAAAATAGCATTCGCAAATCTGGTCTAAATCTCATTTATGCTATTAAAAAATCTATTTTATTGTTTTTTGTTTTTTGTTTTTTGTTTCTTGTTTTTCCTTTTATCCTCCAGTAGCTGTGGAAGCTATAGACTGGAATAAGCTTATGGAGCCTGGACACAGCGCACATAAAGCCCACTGCGGCGGCTGCCGTCGTAGGTATATAGGCTACCATTGTAATCCAGGCGGTACCGAGTAGCACCGCGATACGCCTCACTCCCCCACCAGTACCCGTGCGTAGCCTCATTGTTCAGCGTACCACTGCTGTAACCCCCGCCCAGAACTGGATAGAAGCTGGAGACATAAGCACTAGTGTTATTGCCTATACTTTGAATTTGTGTGAGATCTGGAAGCGTCCAACCCTTCGGACAAATACTCTCCGTGGCTGGATCTATATTTGTTGCTGGGTTACTTGACGTGGTATTTTCCTCAACAATAGTGCCAGCAGAAGCAAGAGCGTAGTTGTACCAGTTAGTCGGTAAATCACCGCTACTTGAGATCGCACCACTGTGGATACAGTTATTTCCATATCCAGGTCCCCAACCTTTTTGGCTAGTACCGTTCCATGTTCCATAGCATTCTTTCCCGTTAGGGCCGTAGGTGAAACGCAGGATATGACGGGTGGGACTACAGCAAATGCCAAATTTATAGTTCGCCCCAGTTGTCGCCGATGGTGACATCGACGACGAGTTTGATGGGGAGTTCGGGGGCGACGTGTTCCATTTCTTGTTTTAGAATCCTGCTAATTTCTTCGGTGTCTTTTTCTTCACATTCAATGATTAACGAGTCGTGCACTTGCATAATCATATTAGCAGTGGTTAGTAATTTTGCGTTCACATTAATCATGGCACGCTTCATGAGGTCGGCTTCGGTTCCCTGAATTGGCATATTTTGGGCGGCGCGTTCGGCAGCACTTCTGATTAAGAAATTCGGGGAATTGACATCTGGAGTAGGACGGCGGCGGCCAAAGCAAGTCTCTACGTATCCATCGGTTTTGGCTTTTTCAAGAGTTCTTTTCATTAGGTTCATAATAGGACTTCGAAGCTTTTGGTAATTGTCCATAAAGTTCTTGGCTTCGGCATAGCTCATTTTGGTAGCTTCGGCGAGACCGTTTACGCTCATGCCATAAATAATGCCAAAATTAATAGCTTTGGCGGCGCGGCGCTGGTCTTTGGTGACTTGGTCAATCGGAATACCAAAAGCTTCAGAAGCGGTTTTGGTGTGGATATCTATATCGTTGTTAAAATCATTGATGAGATTTTGATCGTTTGCGAGGACGGCGGCTAGGCGTAATTCAAATTGAGAATAATCGGCGGAGACGAGTTTTTTACCCTTGGCCGCGATGAAACCAGTGCGGATGCGTTTGCCTTCTTCGGTCCTGACTGGAATATTTTGGAGATTGGGATCTTTACTACTTAATCTACCAGTAGAGGTGACGTTCTGAGTAAAGGTGGTGTGAATTCTGCCATTTTTGTCGGCGAGGTCAGGCATGGGGATAATATAGGTGCTAAGGAGTTTGGCAGCCTCGCGATATTTGATGATTTCCGCGATGATCGGATTCTCGTTTTTGAGCTTATCTAATTCTTTGGCACCAGTTGAGTAACCGCGCGTGGTCTTTTTGATTCCCTTGGTGGGGAGGTTTAGTTTTGTGAAAAGAACTTCAGATAACTGGATGGGTGAGTTGATATTGAATATCGTGCCGGCGAGATCGTAAATCTTTTTTTCGAGCCCTCTGAGGTTTTCTTCATATTCTTTCTTTAAATTTTTGAAGTAAGTGCGGTCGATTAGCATGCCTTTTTCTTCCATTTTGTAGAGGACCGGGATGAGGGGCAAGTCAAAATTTGTGTATATATTATATAGTTTGGGATATTTTTCGAATTCTTGAAGTTCGGTCTGATAGTCCATCGAGTTATTATCGCGAGCGAGAGGATTTAATAAAAAGGCAGCTTGGTTAAGGTCCCAGAATTTGGCGCCGTTTAAGATTTTTGTGGCGATTTCTTTGTCGCTATGCATCAAAGATTTGATGTCTTTGTCCACAATTAGGCTTTGTGGTAAATCCGAAACGGCATTCTCTCGGGACGGGTCGCTTCGGCCCGTCGTCACGGGCGAAGCACCCTCATTCTCGGTCGTAACCTCCGAAAGCCCTCGAGTAATGCCGCTTTCGGATTTACTAATAACGCCAAACTTACGGATAAGGGAGTTGAATTCGAGCTTTTTGAGGCCTTCTATAACTCTGCTTCTATCAAAAACAAAATCAGGGATGTTTTTGAGATTTACTGGGGCGTCGAACATGATTTTGGCGAGTTTCTTGGAAAGGTAGGCCGAGTCCTTCCCTGCTTCAAGCTTGGTTCTCGTGGAGCCGGTGATTTTGTCTATATTATTATATACTCCGTCTAAGTCTCCATATTCATTTAAGAGCTTGGCGGCGGTTTTTTCGCCGATACCGGGGACGCCTGGGATATTATCCGAAGAGTCACCTTTTAGAGCCTTTAAATCTAAGAACTGGGATTTTTTGATGCCGTATTTTTCTTCAATCTCTTTAATATCGATTTGTTCGATATTGGAAAAGCCTTTTAAGATACGCCACATATGGGTATTCTCATCCACAATTTGGAGCATATCGAGATCAGATGAGATGATGTAGGTTTCCCAGTCGCCAGCGTCATCCGCTTGCTTACTAAGGGTGCCGATAATATCGTCCGCCTCATAATCGTCTAGTTCTACTAGGCTCCAGCCGAGATCTCTTATTAATTCCTTTAAAAGGGGGATTTGAGCGTAAAAATCTTCACCGGGTTTGATTCGGCCGGCTTTGTAGTCCTGATACAAGGCTTTTCTCTTGGATGTAGAGGTCTTAGGATCCCAAGCCACCACTACTTTGGTAGGATTTAGCTTTTTGACGATTTCCATAGAGATAGCGGCAAAGCCGTAGACACCACCGGTTGGCGTACCATCTGGGAGACTCAAGGCCCCCATTGCATAATACCCACGGTAAAAGACAGATTTTCCATCGATCAAAACTAAACGGTTCATATCTATAGTATATCATATATCAGGTGTGGAGGATTTTTTATCCTCCAGTAGCTGTAGAAGCTATAGACTGGAATAAGCTTATGGAGCCTGGACACAGCGGATGTAAATGCCATTGTAGCGGGTATAACCAGCAGTACTGGTAAATAAAGTCAAACTGTTACCACTATACGCTAGACCAACCCGTGATACCTTATTGTATGCCTCACTACCCCACCAACGCCCGGATGTATTCTCATTGTACAGCGTACCATTGCTGTAATGCCCGCCCAGAACGGGAGAAAAACTTGAAACATAAGTAGAACTACCAGGGCTTTTACCACCGATACTGTCTATTTCTGCTTTATCTGGGAGCGTCCAGCCCTTTGGGCAGATACTTTCGGTAGCAGATGTGGTGTTAGTTGCTGGACTGCTTGATGTGGTATTTTCGTCAATAATCGTACCCGCACTAGCGAGAGCGTAATTATACCAAGTAGTTGGAAGATCACCAAGGGACGCAATCGTTCCACTGTGAATACAGTTGTATTGAAATCCAGGTCCCCAACCTTTTTGGCTGGTGGAATTATATGCTCCATAGCATTCTTTCCCGCTAGGACCTTAAGGTGCGAGATCATACTATAACATGTCATAGCTGATTGAGGTTGATTTCGGGGAAGTTGGTGCGGATGTGTTCGGCGTAGCCGGCGTCGATATGTTTCCAGGCGGTTTTCATTCTTGGTACTTTTGAGGTATCGACAAATTGAGCGAGGAACTCTTTTTCAAACTCTGCTGGGACGGGGCGAGAAAGAATTCTCGCGGTATCCATTTGGGGGTTGCCGGTGCCGGCAAAGCAAAAATCAATCACGCCGATGACTTTGTCGTTTTCGTCTAATAGGATGTTGCCGAGATTAAGGTCGCCGTGGACGAGTTTGTTTTCTTCGGTTTTTTTAATATAATCGTGGTCTTTGTCGATATGGTTTTTGTAATGCTCGTGGTCTAATTCGTAGAGAAATTCGGAAAGTGGCATTTTGACTTCTTTAGGGGCACCTCTAAGGTCAATACCGCTCAGCTCTTTGATAAATTTAGCAGTATCGTAAGCTACGCCAGTAATAGCAGTATGGGACAAATGATAAATCCTATCTCCCAGGGTATAACCCTCAATTTTTTGATGGACGGAAAAGGGACGCTTTTTTTCGTCGTAGCAGAGTTTCATTTGGGGAGTATAATAGCTAGTCTTCCCTTCTACGAAATTACAGACAGCAGCGTCTTTTACAATCATTCTGGACCAAAAAGGGTTTCTCGGAAACCGAAAGAAATATGAGTCTTGGTCGGTAGTTACTTCTATTACAATATTAGTCCAGCCAGTCAAAATATGCTTGGTATTTAAAATCTTTTTATCTGGCAGGGTTTTTTCAATAATTCTGTCTAACGGGTCTTTGGTCGTAAAAAAATTACGCATGTATCTATTATACCACATGGTATAATAGATAGCATGGACAATGTGAAAATCTTAGCAATTGTGGGGATGAGTGGGAGCGGAAAGTCGGTAATTGTAGATTATTTGACCGAAAAAGGAATTCCGAAAGTATACTTTGGTGGGATGATTTATAAAGAGATGGAGAAACGCGGGATTACTCGTACCGAAGACGGAGAGAGCGAAAAGAAGTTTCGCGAGGAAATTCGCGAAAAGGAAGGCAAAGATTGGGTAGTGCGCCAGGTGATAGCGGAGACGCGTGACTTAATTTCAGCGGGACAGAAAAGGATTGTACTGGATGGGGTGTATTCTTGGACAGAGTACTGCACTCTGAAACATGAGTTCCCGAAGGCTTTGACTTTTATAGCGGTGGTAGTAGATAAAAATTTGCGATACGAAAGGGTGGCGGATAGGCCTGGTAGAGCTTTTGATGCGGCGGCCATCCGTGAGCGAGACCGTTCGGAAATTGAAAATCTAGAAAAAGGTGGGCCGATTGCGATGGCGGATTATTATATTCTCAATAACGGCACCGTAAAAGAAGCTACTGACCGGTTGGATGAAATTTTGAAAGAAATTGAATTTTAGCTTCCCTTCTTGCGTCGTCATCAGCTTTTGGCAAGTCGGTTTTTGAAGAATATTCGTTGAAAATCGCGAGGGAGTCTTTGATTTCTCCGTCATAGATAGGCTCCAAATCATAGACGCTCCAGAGGATAATGTGGAAATTAGGGGTCTCTTTGGCGTAAAATTCTAATGCTTCTCCTGTAGCGCGGATAAATTCCTCCTCGGTTTCTTTGGTGTGGCGCCAAGAACGACCGCCGAGAAAATACTCGGTAACTGTAGGGCTGGTTGCAATCATCAAAAATAGTGGGGTATAATTTCCCTCTTTTAGCATTTTGACTAAAATTTGTTCTACTACTGGGTCTAGCAAAGTGACGTCTAAAACAATATCGTAGCCCTCCCTGGTGAGAGCGTTTAAAGTCAGAAACATCATGATAGTAGAAAATTCATCGGTTTTTTTACGTAAATTTTCTTCGCCGTATTCTTTTTTTATTTCTTCGTAGTGGGGGTGATACTCGACGAATTTGCGAGCAGCGACAAGGATAGGTTTGATATTATTCTTCTCACAGTAAGCTTCTACAGCGGGGAGGATTTGAGAGGTTTTGCCAGAGCCGGAGAGGCCGGCGATACGAATAAATTGATTATTTTTGGTTTTACCTTTGGCGAAATCTTGAACAACTTTTTTGAGAATTACGGGGTATTCTTCTAAACTCACCTGCCACTCAGGTCTGACATCGCTTGGCCAGTGGGATTTCATATAAGCAATAACTTTTTCTAGTTCTTCGTGACGACTTTCAGACATTTGTTCCCTTTCTTAATTTCAATTTTTTTAATATTTTCAAAAATTTGGTATTCGCCTTCGGCTTGGAGTTCGACGGTGGCTAGGTCTTTAAATTCTAGTAGATCGCCTTTAGTATCGGTACCGGGAGTGCGAAAAAGAATTGATTTTGCCATCAGAGAGAATAATCTTGGAAAACTGACGGTCTTTAGTGCGGCGCTTCGGAAAATGTAAGGCTTTTTCCAGTCGTCGCCGCCTTTCATGACGCGACACATAGATTTGCCGCTTAAGGCGGCATAGTCGGAGGCGTTTTTGACCGTAGGTTTTTGATTGATAGTAAATTCGGGTAGGAAGATTTTTTTGTGACGGTTTTTGAAATACCATTTGGCAAGGGCTAGGTAGGAGCGCCAAGAGCTTTTGTGGCCTTTCTTCATATATTTTCTAAATTTGGGAGCGTCAAAGAGTTCGACGGCTTCGGCAGTCATGCCGATGGTCACATAACAAGTGGCGTAGCGCCAGAACTTGCCGTCAACATAAATCTCCAAGGGATAAAGTTTTGCACTCGACGGGTCCTGCCGCGCATTCTCCTCCCCCACTCGCTGAAGCTCGCGGGGGACCCCCTCCATGCGCGTCACCCGTCGATGAAAATCTAAATCACTCAGTTTCATGGTGCCTAAAGTTCTGGCGAGATCGTTGAAGTTGCCGTAAGGGAGGACTGCCAAAGTCGCGGATTTGCCAGATTCTAAAATGGCGTTGGCGGTGATGGCGGCGGTGGCGTCGCCACCGAGTGCGAGCAAGAGATCGTCATCTTTGATTTCTTTTTCAAGATTTTTGACGTTGTTTTCGAAACCGATTTTTTTGATAGTGTATTCGTCGATATTATAGTCGGCAAAAAGTTCTTCTTTTTTTGAGAGAATGTCTTTTTTGACGCGGCGATAATTGGAAGAATTGGGATTATAGACGATGATTAAATGTGGCATTTTTACTCCTATTTAAGAGCTTGGTAAAAGCCAGTTCAGCAAAGAATAAGCAAGAGCATAAACAGCTACACCGATGACAATTTCAAGGAGGCGACGTTTGGCTTTTCTGGTCTGTTCTTCGTTGCCGCCAGCGGTGAGATATTGGACACCAACGACTACGATGCCGATGACGCCGGCAATACCGATTAGAACAGACAGAATGTTAACAACAAGTCTGATTACGCAAGTAATACCTCCGCCGGGATTACTGTCGGTTTCTTCGCCGGCGCAACCCGTAAGAATAGCTGCGTCGGTTGTGGCGGCGTAGACTGGGGCGGTATTAAAACTTGGAGCCACGAGTCCTAGACCCATCAAAATACTTACGATGACGGGCAAAATTTTTTGTTTGATAAGTTTCACTTGGCCTCCTTACCTTAAATATTCGTGTAACTTTTTGGTTTCTTTGTTTTTGCGGAGTTTTGATAGTGCTTTTGCTTCAATCTGACGGATGCGCTCGCGGGTAACATCAAATTCGGCGCCGACTTCTTCTAGAGTGTGTGGGCGACCACCACCGATACCAAACCTTAGTCTAATAATCTTTTGTTCCCTATCGGTCAGGGTAGAAATAATTTCTGATAATTGTTCTTTTAAAATCTGATTGGCGGCGGAATCTTCGGGGGAAATACGCTCTTCGTCTTCTACGAAATCACCGAGAACAGAATCTTCATCGTCGCCATCGCGACCGACAGAGGCATCGAGTGAGGCAATATCCTGCTTGATGCGCATAACGTAATCGACTTTGTCTGGGTCCATGTGAAGCTCGGCGGCGATTTCTTCGTTGGTCGGCTCGCGATTTAATTCTGAAGTGAGTTTACGAGTAGTTCTTAGAACCTTATTAATGGTCTCAACCATGTGGACTGGAATACGGATAGTACGAGCTTGATCAGCTATCGCCCTCGTGATGGCTTGGCGGACCCACCAAGTAGCATAAGTGGAGAATTTGAAGCCTTTTTCGGGATCGAATTTCTCAACAGCCCTTAGTAATCCAGTGTTTCCCTCCTGGATTAGATCTAGAAAATCAAGTCCTCTGCCGCCGTATCTCTTAGCGATAGAAACGACTAATCTCATGTTGGATTCAACCATTTTGTCTTTGGCTTTTTTGTCTCCCTTGACGATGCGTTGGGCAAGTTCAGCTTCTTCCTCTGAAGTAAGTAGAGGGATTTTGCCGATTTCTCTTAGATAGAGCCGGACAGAATCGTCAGCAAAAGCATCGACGTTCTCGGCCGTAATGGCAAGGTCTTCGTCGGATAGTTCTTCTTCGTTTTCGATATCATTGATGTCTGGTTCATCAAACTCAAGGTTTAAATCTTTTGCATTCAAAATATCATCTTTGTCAACCATTGGTATATATTATATCATAGATTTTTCGATTAGAATAAAATTTTGTTCAATAATTAATCTTCGAGGAGTTTGCGGATGAGGGAGGTGATGAGATCTTTTTCGGCGGGGTTGGATTCGGCAATAAGGAGAGCGAGGGCGGTTAGGGCGCGGTCTGATATTTTCGTCTCGCCGTTTTTGGTTAAGTGCTCGTCGTTGATGGTAAGGAAGACGATAAACAATAATGAGCCGATGCGTTTGTTGCCGTCGTAAAAGGGGTGGTCTTTGATAACAAAATACAGAAGATGGGCAGCCTTTTCGGCGACGGTGGGGTAGAGGTCTTCCCCGTCGTAACTCTGGTAAATGCCTTCGATAGAACCTTTGAAAGCGCCGCTTCGGGGTTTACCAAAGAGGTCGCTGCCTTTGACAGACTTTTTGAGACCGACAATAACTTCTTCGCAAAATTCGGGAGTGAGTTTTTTCTCTTTTCTCTTCTTTTTGTTGAGTCCGGTAAGGTCAATAAAGCCGTCGTCGTATTCTCTCAAGGTTTCGAAGCTGGTGGAATATTTGGAAATCACTTCGAGGACGCCGTTGGCCTCACCAGCGTCTAATGCTTGGTGAGCAATAAGGCGTCTCACGACGCCCATCATATTCTCTACTTCTTTTAGTTTTTTACTGTCGGCGGATTTGAGGCGTCTCTCGTTGATGGCGATACCTTTGGTAAGATAATTATGTAGGACAGAGGTGGACCAGATACGGAAATCGGTGGCTTTTTTGGAATTGACGCGGTAGCCGACAGAGATGATGGCGTCGAGATTATACATATTAACTTCACGGCGGACCTGACGGGTGCCTTCTTGGCGAACTACGAAAGATTTTTTCGCGGTTCGATTTTCGTCTAGCTCGCCATCATTATATACATTTTTTAAATGAATTTCTATGCTTCTTCTAGTTATGTCAAAAAGATTGGCTATTTGGTCTATACTCGCCCAGATGGTTTCCTCTTCTGTATCAATATTAAAAATAATGTCACCCTCAGCTGCTTTATAAATCTCTATCTGGTTGTTATCTGTCATATCTGTGATTATATCATACCCCTTGAACTAGTGCAAAAAATGCACGAGTTCAAGTATTAAGTTTTACTTAATAGTTGAACATGTAAAGAAAATTTGTGAGTTCAAGAGATGTTAGGCCGAAGCTAATTCATCAAACTCCTCCATAGAGGTGATGAGGAGTTCGCGAGGTTTGGTGCCGTTGACTGGGCCGATGACGCCGAGTTCTTCAAGCCAGACGCCGAGACCGGAAACGTAGCCGTGAGATTTACTTAGATAAGTCTGGAGAAGTGAGGTAGAGAATTTGCCGTTTTTGATACAAATCTCGATAGCCTTTCTAACCAGAGGATCCTGAGGGTCGAATTTGCGGCCGAGACCATCCATATCGCCAAGACCGCCGCCCATACCTTTGATAGCAACTGCCTGAGCAATGACTTCTTCGTTGTACTGAGGTGGGCGTTGAGAACGCAAGAAATCAGTGACTTTTTTGATATCACTATCTGGAGTCCAAGCACCCTGGATACGCTCGGGGCCGTTTGAAGTTTGCTCACTAGACAAAAGCATATCACCCTGGCCGAGAAGCTTTTCGGCGCCGGAAGAATCCAAGATAATGCGAGAGTCCATAGAGCTCAAAACACGGAAGGCAATACGGGATGGAATGTTACCCTTAATAAGGCCGGTAATAACCTTAACTACTGGCTTCTGGGTGGCAAGTACTAGGTGCATACCAGCGGCACGACCAAGCTGAGCGATGCGGACGATGAGAGGCTCTAGCTCTTTTGAAGCCTGCATCATAAGGTCAGACATTTCGTCAATTACAATGACAATGTAAGGCATCTTTTCGGCGGTGTCGCCATCGTCTTTAGAGCCGGATTTGGCCTTTTCTGACATGACATTGTTGTAGTCTACGATGGTTTTGACGCCGGCTTCTTCCATAATGGTGTAGCGACGGTCCATTTCTCCCGCAGCCCATTTCATGGCGGAAAGAGCTTTAGTAGTGTCATTAATAATCGGGGTGAGGAGATGTGGAATATCTTTATATACGGCCATTTCTACGCGCTTGGGATCTACGATGATGAGACGCATGTCAGAGGGGGCGTTTCTGTATAAGAGTGACATAATTAGAGTATTGGTCATAACGGATTTACCAGAACCGGTAGTACCGGCGATTAAGAGGTGGCGCATGTCGGCAAGGTCGGCTACGACGGGCTTACCAGAGATGTCTTTGCCCACGGCAAAGGTGAGAGGGGCTTTGGTCTTGCGCCATTCTTCGGACTCAATTAGGCCACGAAGCGAAACACCTTCGGCGCGGATGTTTGGCACCTCTACACCAATAAGCTGAGTACCTGGAATTGGGGCTTCGATACGGACGGTTTTGGCGGAAAGTTTGTAGGCGAGTTCTTTGTCACGCGCGGAGATTTTGGAAAGGTTGACACCACCCGGAGCTTTTAAGGTATATTGAGTAACACGTGGGCCAACGTTGGCACCTTTCATTTCGACGTCGATACCAAACTCGGCAAGAGTGTTTTGAATAATCATAGCGTTTTGCTGGATGTTGCCAGCGTCGGCAGGAGACCTCTTTTTAGTAAGAAGGTCGGTCGATGGCATTTTCCAATCGGGGTCATTAACAGCAACAAGAGCGGTAGGCTCTTTGACAGGATCGCTATCAGGAGTCTTTGATGCTTTGGGCTTGTTGATAGTAAGATCTTTTGGTTTTCTGCGCAAGAAACCACCTCTTTTGGGTGCTTCATCGGCGACGATCTCTGGGGTGCCGGAATTGACTTTGATTTCGAGTTGACCTTTTTCTTTATTTTCTTCGTCATCTTCTGCTTTGGCGGCTTTTTTGACATCTCTTTTGGTGATATTTTTGGTATTCCTAAACAAGGCCGCGGGTGAAAGCTGAAGGATAAAGGCTAGAGTGATAAAAATCAATATCATATATATAACAAAGACGAAACCTTGATCCAAAACCTTTAGCATAATATTATTAAGCCAATCGCCGACGATGCCACCATTATTCCAGATGGCGCCAATACCAGAAATCCAAAGGAGCATTAAGATGCTAAAAATATAGACCGGGATGGCAACACGGTTGTTGTCGGAACGGAAGATTTTGACTGCAAGATAGACCAACAGAGCTGGGATAAAATAAGTGGCGAGGCCGAGACCTTGTAAAATAACCTGGTGGGTTTTGTTTAAGAACGAACCACCATGGTCAAACCAAGTAATAACAAAAAAGAGGGCTAGGGCAATCATGAGCACAGCCATAATTTGGTGCCAAAAGCCACCAGGGAGCTCGTACTCGGTATTTACTTCTTTCTCAGCGGCTTTTTTGGAAGCAGTTTTTTTGGTAGATTTTTTGGCTGAGGAAGATTTTCTGGTATTTTTTCTTCTTGATGCAGGCATATACTTTTATTATACCATACCTGGACTTTTCTTTAGGAAAGAAAAGTCCAGCAAAAGAAACCAGTAAGAGATTTGAAACGAAAGTGAATTCCGTTTCAAATTTTGCTAATAAAAAAGGCCGCTTTTGCGGCCTTTTGGACGAATATCGTCCGAAGTTTGGATGAAAAAATTGGTTAGTCTCTTGCAGCGGGAGCGCCAATGGCGATACCGCGGTTTGCGTCTGCTTCGGGATCTTTGCCATACTCATAATCCTTGCCTGGCAATATGGCATTTAAGACGATACCACTGATAGCGGCAATCGCCATGCCGGTAAGGGTAATGCTGGTATTTGCGATGTTAAATGTAATCCCCTCCGTAATACCAAGACCACAAACTAATACGACGCTCACGATGATGAGATTGCGTGATTTAGCAAGAGAAACATGATTCTCATACATATTTCTCACGCCGATAGCAGAAATCATGCCGTAAAGCATAAAACTGATACCACCAATGATAGCCGTCGGCATAGTATTGATGATGGCGGCGATTTTGGGCATGAAGCCAAAAATTACTGCGTACGCTGCACCGATACGGACTACTCTGGGATCAAAGACGCGTGAAAGCGCCAGAACACCGGTGTTTTCGCCATAAGTAGTATTGGGCGGGCCACCGACTACTAACGACAAAGCAGACATGAAGCCATCGCCCAGTAAAGTACGGTGAAGACCGGGGTTTTCTACAAAATTTTCCTTCGTAGTAGCTGAGATTGCCGAAATATCACCTATGTGCTCCATCATTGTGGCAAGGCAGATAGGTGCCATGATCATGATAGCCGTGAAATCAAATTTGGGCGTAATAATGGGAGGCAAGCCAACCCAACTAGCCTCGGCAACAGCGCTGAAATCAATTTGATTTGCCCAAACACCACCAACACCGGCCAATTGTGCTGCCACCGCTATCAAGTACGAAATTACTACACCCATTAAGATAGGCACGATATTCCAGATACCTTTGCCCCAAACGTTAAAGATGATGACTACGGCTATAGCGATAATAGCTAAGAGCCAGTTGGCGCTGGCATTACCAATAGCCGAAGGAGCAAGGCTTAGACCGATACAGATAATCATCGGGCTCGTTACTACGGGTGGTAGATATTTGAGGGTCCGTTTAACGCCAATGGCTTTGATGATGACCGCTAAGATCGTATAGCAGACAATCGCGCCGATAATAGCACCGCCGTTGGCGTAGGATAATTGCTCTTCCAGGGGTAAATTTGCATAGGCAGGGTTGCTCTTAATCATAGCGTAGCCACCCAAAAATGCAAACGACGATCCTAAAAATGCTGGTACCATTCGTTTAGTGAACAAAAAGTGAAAAATCAAGGTGCAGGCTCCGGCCATTAGAAGCGTAGTCTGAACTGATAGCCCAGTAAGCAGCGGCACGAGCACAGTAGCGCCAAAAAAGGCGAACATGTGTTGTAATCCTAAGAACAACATCGTGGGAGCACCAAGACACCTGGCATCATAAATCCCTTCTTTCGGAATTTCTCTTCTCATAGTTCATCCTCCTTGTTAAAATACGTGGATTTAGTTATCGGTTACGATTCAGTTACAGATAGTGACCATTTTTCATCCAAATTGTAGGAATTATAACATAAAGGGGGTGGGAATGAAAGCATAAGAGGAATGACAGGGTAAAAAAATAAACTCCTTTGGAGTCTATTTTAATTCTGGCTGGGATGGCAGGACTCGAACCTGCGAATGACGGGACCAAAACCCGTTGCCTTACCACTTGGCGACATCCCAGTGCTAACATAATTATAACACATTATGATATAATTAAAAGATGAAGATTTTGGGGATTGAGACGAGTTGTGATGAGACTGCGGCGGCTGTAGTGGAAGACGGACGCAATATTCTTTCTAATGTGGTGGTTTCGCAGATTGATATTTTTGCAGAATACGGTGGAGTGATACCAGAGGTGGCGGCGAGGTCGCATCTGGAAGTAATAATGCCGGTGATTTCAAAAGCTCTTAAAGATGCTGGCTCTACATGGGATGATATTGATGCAATTGCAGTAACACATGCGCCGGGGCTGCTTGGTTCGCTTTTGATTGGGACTTTGACGGCGAGGACGCTTGCGATACTACATGATAAACCGCTTTATGCGGTGCACCATCTAAAGTCACACGTGTATGCGAACTGGTTAGATAGAGATGAAAGGAGGCTACCTTCGTTCCCTATTCTAGCGTTAGTGATTTCGGGAGGGCATACGCAGATGCTATATATGCCGGCGCATAATGAGTTTGAGATTATTGGGACGACGCATGACGATGCGGTGGGGGAATGCTTTGATAAGGTTGCCAAAATACTTGGTCTTCCCTATCCGGGTGGGCCGTCCATCGCTAAGGCGGCGCTTGATGGCGACGCGGACAAATATAAGTTGCCACATCCCAAAGTGAAGGGGCTAGATTTTTCTTTCTCGGGGCTAAAAACTGCGGTACTTCGGGCTGTTCAGAAAGAATTAGGACTGCCAATTTCGTATCCGTCGCATGATCTTAAAAATCATTTAACCCCTCAGCAAGTAGACAATTTTGCAGCGTCGTTTCAAAAAACAGCGGTGATGATTTTATGCGAAAAGTTGAGCTTGGCGCTTTCTGAGCACCCAGATGTGCAGTCGGTAGTGGTGGCGGGGGGAGTGTCGGCTAATCAAGCGCTACGCGAAGCGCTGCTGGAGGCCTATTTTCCAGAACCGAAATTTTCGGGGGATAACGGAGCGATGGTGGCGGCGGCCTGCTACTTTGAAATTCAATCTGGAGTAAAGCCAGTAGACCCATATTCCCTCAATATTTATCCCCGGATTTCAATTGAAACGAGGCAGTAGGGGGTTGTTTTTGTCTTAAACTGCAGGTACTACAGATGTTGTAGAAGTTGCAAGATAATAAAGTATATGATATGATTGGTGTATAGGGGTATTTTCCTCTTTTTTTGAGATAGGAGGTGGCACATTGAAAACTAAGGTAAGCTTTATAACTCTAAAGGATGTTCAGGATGGCAGAGAAGATATATTGCATATCAGAATTCGAACTAGCCATGAAGAGATGATGACAAACCGAGTCATCCAACTATTTTCACAATATCCGCGTGAGCGGCTGGTGTATGGACCGCAACTTGAGCTGGAGATAGTGGAAGGCTATGTGCGCAGTTTTTGCGCAGGTTTTTCTCTACTACTCATCATGCAGGAGATTGATACAGCAAGAGAATTTACCGATGCGGTGTATGGCTGTGCTGAGAGAAATATAGATGACACTTATCTAATCTTTGTGCGCTGGATGAGAAAAAATTTAAGGGCTTATATTGCGAATTGGCTAAGGTATAAGACCTTTTCGATATCTGATCTTGCAATTAAGCTGCTTGATAAGGCATACAAGGACCCTGGTATAGATGAGGGTGACACGCAGAGTCTCATGAAGGACCTGCTTAAGGCAAGGCGAAGAATCAACAGATTTATAGTCCGGCATGCTGACGAGGCAGAGAGGTGCTTCGTGCCATTTGATTAGGCTTACTTTATGGCGCCACCTAGGTGGCGCTTTTTTATGGTGTATTATCTTGTGACTGATTTGCAGTGACCGAACTTATATTTGACTGGCGTGGTGGTAATGGGAGCCTCTGGCGATTTCCTGAGCGCGATAAGTTTGCTCGGCGACGAGTAGTCTTGCGATTTGGTGCGGGAAGACGAGTTTGGAAAAACTCCAGAGAAAATCGGCTTTCGCCCTGATTTCTGGCGGAAAGCCGAAGGCGCCGCCGATTAAAATAATGACGTTTTTACTGCTGATGAAGGCGTTTTGTAATAAGATAGAATATTCGTCTGATGATATATTTTTGCCGCGTTCGTCGCAAATAATGACGTGGTCTCGGCCGCTAAATGGCCAGGAAGTTTCGAGCTTTTTGATAAGTTTTTCCTCTTCGATGAATTCCCATACTAGGCTATAGGGGGTGTGCTGCAAGCGTTTTTCATATTCCGCAATAGCTTCTTTGAGCCAATTTTCGTGTTTTTTGCCACCAGCGATAATTCTGATCATATTCTTCCTTCCTTATTTTACTGGGACAAGCTTGGCGACTTTGGACTGACGGGCGAATTTTTGGTCAAAAGTATAGAGTGGCGTGTAGCCATTTTCTTCAACGCGAGCGGCGAGAACGAGGTCGTCAAATGAGAGGGAGGGATGAGATATGTAATCCTGGAAAATGGGATCGAAAAAATCTTTGTAATAGTGAATTGAAGGGTTCGAAAGAAAATCCCGAATATCTCCTATCATTTCTTTTCGGCTGAAGCCATTCTTAGTCATAACATAAATACACTCCATAATAGCAACATCATCCACATAGTATTCGCCACCATTTATCAATATCTCTTTAGCACGAATGAGTTGGGTTTGGTTATCTAACAAGATAAAGCGCAATATAAAACTTGTGTCTAAAGATGCGTATTTAGATTTTGAATCCATATTTCTCCTCAAATTCTTTCTTACCCTCCGGTGTAGCGTCATAGGCATCGCGTACTTCGTTAAAAGTCATGCCTTTATATTTTTCGCGAAGTTTTTTGATTTCGGGATTTCTACGTTCAGCCTCTTTGTTGCGGGCGGCGATTCTTTCGAGTGAAGCTTCTAGTATTTCGCGCCGAGATGGCTCTCTGCCGAGCACGACTTGTCCATCTACTATATCAAAGGTAAGGCGATTTTCATTTGGGACAATCCCTAATAAATTACGTACAGCCTTGGGAATAGTAGCCTGACCGGATGAATTGATAGATACTGTATAACTCATAGTTTCTCCGTTTTTAGACTTTTTCATAATTAGCGCCCTTTAATTATTTTTCATAATTGTACTACTATTCATAGTGGTTAGTCAAGTATGAATTTGATATTTTAGAACTAGAAGGCGAGGGTGAATTCGAAGAAGTCGCGGGCGAAGGGGATAAAGAGGACGGCGAGGAAGAGGGCGATGATGATGACGATAAGAGCGGCGCGGAAGAAATTGAGAGGCTTGCTGACTTTGTAAATAAGAATGAGATCAATAGCAAAGACGATGATAGCAGAGAGGGTGGTGAGTTTGGCACGGCTGAAGTCATTGTTTGCGGCAACGATGGAAAGAATAATCATAGAGACCGCTACAGCAAGGCCGGTGGGTACAGAGTAGTGTTTGATATTGTAGATGAATTTGTCTTTGATGCGAGCGGTGTTTTTTTCTAACGCAAGGACGAGGCCGGGGAAACCGATGCAGGCGAAATTCAAAAAGGACATTTCGATAGGGCTAAATGGGTAGCTGAACGGCAAGACCACGAAGACGACAGCCAGGATGGCAGCATAGACGGTCTTGGCGAGGAAGAGAGCGGTGCTTCTTTCAAGATTGTTGATAGATTGGCGGCCTTCGTCGATGATGCTTGGGACTCGGTCAAAATCAGAGTCAAGGAGGACTAGTTTGGCACTTCTGCGGGCGGCGTCGGAGCCTTCGCCGATAGCAATACTGACGTCGGCCTCTTTCATGGCGAGAATGTCGTTGACGCCATCACCGGTCATAGCGACGGTTTTTTGGGCTTTTCTAAATGCTTCGATGAGAGACTTCTTTTGCTCGGGTTTGACGCGAGTGAAAATTGCGTATTCTTTGATTAGCTGATTGTAGTTTGGTTTTTTGATAGTAGAGAGGTCGATACCTCTAAGGTCTTTAATACCGACGGTTTCGGCGATTTTTTTGACGGTCTCAAGGTCGTCACCGGAGATAACTTTGGGTTCGATGTCGTTTTTATAAAAATAGTCGATAATCTGGGGGGCGTTTTTTCTGATTTCGTCTTTTAGCCTAATACAGCCGAGAAATTCCTTGTTTTTGACAACGGCGATTACGCGATAATCACTGGCGTAGGATTTGACTTTTTTGATCAACTCTTTATCATCCGTGAGAAAGTCGATGGCGCCCATGAGGTATTCTGCTTTCTTGGTCTTGATGCCAGAGTATTTGCGGTCGGAACTGAAAGGGATGACCTCTGTAATGCCCTTTATTTCTTCAAATTTGGCCGTTTTCGCTAATGCTTTTTTCAAAGCGGTTGTGGTTGCGTTTTCGGATATTTGGTGGCTTAGAATGGACGCTAGGGGCCTTAGAAGCGATTTTTCGGCTGGGGTTGGATTGGTAGTGGCTTTGTCAAACGTAGTGCCGTCTGGTAAAATGAAATCCTGCACCACCATATTGCCAGAGGTGAGGGTGCCAGTTTTGTCCAAACAGATGGTATCCACGCGGGCGAGAGTTTCGATGGAATAGAGGTCTTGGACTAGGACTTTTTTCTTGGATAGCCTGATAGTGGCGAGAGCAAGGACAGAGCTAGTGAGGAGAATAAGACCCTCTGGAATCATGTTAATAAGAGCGGCGACGGTGCTGGTGATGGCGGTGGCGGTGTCGGCCTCGGTTCTAAATCTAGACCACAGAAGTAGTGCACCGACCGGAATAAGCGCATAACCGATGTATTTGACGATTTTGTTCATAAGGGTAAAAAGCTTAGAATCGGCAGTTTTGAGATGATGGGCGGCTTGCTCTAATTTGGTGATGGAATTTTCTTCGCCGATGTGAATAACTTTGGCTTTGGCGGTGCCAGCCACTACGAAACTGCCGGAGATAAGCTCGTCGCCCTGGTGCTTTTCAACAGCATCTTGCTCGCCAGTGATGAAGGATTCATTGACTTCTAGGATTCCCTCCTCCATGACACTATCGTATAAAATCTGGTCGCCGAGACTTAGCACTACGACGTCACCTTTTTCAATTTCTTCGGGAGCGACTTGGAGAGATTTACCGTCCCTTATGACGGTGGGCTTTTGCTCAGTAATGAGGCGCATTTTTTGGACGATTTTGTAAGCGCGGACTTCGTTTACGATACTGATTAAGGTATTTGCGATAGCGATCAGGATAAAGAGCATGTTTTTGTAGCTGCCGACAAAAGCTACCATAAGAGCGAGGACGAGGTTGACAAAGTTAAACAGCGTGAAGGTGTTTTTGAGAATAATATGAAGAATAGGGTGGGATTTTTGGAGGTTTTTCATTATCTTACTTTCTTGAACTTTTTTAGGAAATTCTTTAGCTGGTAGAATTTGTAGTCAATGGGGAGCTCGTAGGTGCCGATCATTTCAATTACTTGGCCGCCGAAGCCTTTTTTGAATTCGTAGACGCCGTCTGTTTGGCCGTCTTTGGGGAGGCCGTGGATGCCGTAGAAATTGTAGCGTTTGAAGCTATGTTCTGAGGCGTATTTGAGCATATGCCATTGGAGTTCGTATTGGGCGTTGTAGTCTCGCATGTATTTCTCGTCGCTGCCGGAGAAGAGATAGACGACCTCGTCGCCGTAAAGCATGAACATAGCGGCAGACATAGGGGTGTTCTCAGCTTCTGCTACCAAGAATTGCGCTTCTCCTCTTGGGACGAAGAGGTCGTACATTTCTTCGTAGTACTTTAAGGGTTTGTCCTCAAAGCCACGACGCTCTCCGGTGGACTCGGTGATTTTTTTAAAAATGTTTAGCTCTTCCCTCTTTAGCTCACGGACTTTCACACCCATTTTTTCGGCTTTTCTGATGTGGCCTCTGGTGTTACTCTTAAAATCTTTCATCAATTCTTCAGGGGTTTTGCCCTTGATATCTAGGGCGTACATGTATTTGGGCTGGGATGCCTCCTTTAATTCTAAGAAACCGAGGTTTCTGAGGTTTTTGACGGCGTTTTGATGATTGAAACCACCTTCTATCTTGTCGCCGTGACGGTCGCGCTCGGTGAGCTCGTAATATGGGCTGATATGGAGGACGTAGCCGTTGTGGGATTTGATGTATCTTTTTAGAGATTTCATAAAAAATTCGGTGAGGGGTTGGTCTTCTAAGTCTAGAAGTGGGCCGCCGGGAGCGATAAAAGTGGATTTGCCAAGAAAAGTGGGTCTCGCCACCAGCATAGAGGCGGCTTTGATTTCGCTATTTAGTCTGGCGGCGAGATAATAAACCGTCCAGCCGTTTTCTTTCCTGTATTTGGCGATTTCGGGGGTTTGCATGAAAGATTTGTAGGGACTTTTCTTAGCAAAATCCCGAAATTCCTCCTCTGTGATCTCCTCAAATGTCATAAGTTAATTATAGCATAAAAACGAATGATGGATTTTTTATCAGTCTCTCTTGAATAGATGATTTTCTAATAGAAATAATAAAATACTATTTTCCTCATCCATAAAATTCCGTTAGGGAATAAGAACAATAAGAATAGCCTGATTTTTTCGCGCTTCGCTGTACGCCAGGAATACAAAAATAATTTTAGGCGGGTCTTCACCTAAATTATCTGACAATTCTACGGATTCGGACTTTATAGATATTACCTAGTCATCTAAATCTATCTGAACTTCACGCTGACAGTTCAGGATTCAGACCCGTAAAATTATTTTTGTATTCTTGGGTTTGCTCAATGCTCAAAAATCAGGCTATTTTTATTGTTTTTAATCTCACCCGTCATATCCTGAAGATAAGTTAAGTCTGTCACAGTCTTTTCTTTACTAACGCATCGTACATAGAATCCATCGTGGCGGCCGCCGCTGATGGTAGATAGGCTACTACCATCGTAACGCAGGTTGTACCGCCTAGCACCAATATAGGCCTCACTCCCCCACCAGTACCCGCGCGTAGCCCCAACGTTCAGCGTACCATTGTAGTAATCCCCGCCCAAAACTGGACTAAAATTAGTGGTATCCCTATTGTTATCAAGTTGTTTTATGGTTGGTAAAGTCCATCCTTTAGGACATACAGATTCTGTTGCAGTATTCATATTTCCTGTGATATCAGTATTGTTTTTGCTTGTAATCGTTCCAGCACTGGCGATGGCGTAGTTATATTATTAGCTCCGTTAGTCTATAGCTTCTACAGCTACCGGACGGACGTATATACGGAGTTGACTTATTAATTAGTGTACGGTAGAATAGTATTATTGGATTATGCTATTTCCGCTTTCTAGCGGAAATAATTTTTATGTGGATTAAACCATATTAAAAGATTGTTTTTAAGGTGTCAACCCCGCATTATTCACCCTAACACACGCTATTATAGAAATCAACCCCATACCCCCTAGAAATACGGCATAAGTGTTTTATTCTCTGTTATTTTGAAGATATTGCTTCCGTTAAAAGAAAGCAATAACGGTATCTTTATCCTCCAGTAGCCGTAGAAGCTATAGACTGGAATAAGCTTATGGAGCCTGGACACAGCGGATGTAGAGATCGTAGTGACGACGATAATTCCTACTAGTAAATAGACTATTAATATTATAAGCCAAGACATATCGATTTGCACCATCGTACGACGCGTTGCCCCACCAGGCTCCGCGCGTATTTTCATCGGTAAAAGTATTGCCGTAGTAATATCCGCCTAGGACTGGAGAAAAGCTGTCAATATTTCGCTGACTATCTATCTGTACTTTGTTTGGAAGCGTCCAACCCTTGGGGCAGATGCTCTCTGTAGCTGTATCAGTATTAGTTGCTGGATTACTAGAGCTGGTATTTTTATCAATGATAGTGCCAGCTGTTGCGAGTGTGTAATTATACCAGTTTGTTGGGAGATCCCCGCTAGATACAATTACGCCACTATGAATGCAGTTATTTTCGTAAGCTGGGCCATAACCAATTTGGTTAGCAACATTCCATGTTCCCCAGCACTGATTACTCCCAGCCGTGTTTTTGCCGTAGGTGACGAGGTCGTAGGTGGTCAGTTCGCGAAATTAGAAGTGTCGTCTGATAGAGCGGAGGAGATGGTAGAGTTTGTACTTAACTGGTTTTAAGATGATATCGTGGGTACCGGCGAAGTCGCGTTCGGCGCCTTTGAAAGTCTTTTTGAAATTGGTAAAGCCGGCCCAGGGGTGGTCGTGACTAGACCCCTCAGGGGCGATACCCCAAAAATCAAAATCTCTTAAGCCCTTTTTTCTGGCATCTAAAATAAGTTGAATTGTAAGGATGCCGGTGGCGTGAAGAGTTCTTCCCTCATCGCTCTGAGCGCCCTGGAGGTTGTATCTGGTCTTGTCGTGGTCAAAAACTAGGCCAGCGGCAACTACTCTTCCCTCTTTTTTGACCAAGTAAAGAGTAGAAAAAGGTTGAGCAAGCTCGGTTTTTAGATATTTCTCGGAGAAAGTACTGATGTTTTTCTCTTTGGCGAGGGCTTTTTGAAGATCTAGTAGATACTTGATGTCTTCGGGGTGATGCGAAGTTTCGATGGTGATGCCGTTTTTTTCTTTGTTCCGATAGTATCTGAGAAGTCTGGAAGGAAGTCTTTCTCTAAACTCATCATTCGTACCAGTAAGGTCTAGAACCCAAGTTTCTTTGGGGTTCAAATCGTGGGATTTGACGGTGTTTTTTGGTAAAAGTTTGGCAAAATCGGGGTTTCTTGGTTCGGTACGGACAAAAACTGCCTTTTCTTCCCTGGCGAGAGATTTGAGGTCGTCTAAAGCCCTCTTAAAGCCATCTTTGGTATCGGCTACGGGGCCGTAAGGCAAGTAAAGATAAGAACCTAAAGGCACAGGTTTTAGAATTGCGAGGTAAGAAAAATCGTTTCCTTCCCTGTAAAAGCTGGTTTCGCCCAAGTCTTTTTGCAGTTTCTCCCATTCCTTACTCTGCGTGATTGGAATTTCCATAATTACAATTATAGCACAAAAATTTCACTTATGTTTTTCCCTGTTATTTCGCGACATAAGCACGTGCTTTTTTTTGACTGCTTACGCTTTTTATGATTTTGCGTTCAAAAACTCCGGCTTTTTGTCTAGTCGGTTGGCAAAATCAATCTGTAATGCTCCCAACCCAAGGCCCATCTCATGGGTTGCTACTTTGATTTTAGCGCAAGCGAGATGGTTTGTCAATGGTGGTTGCCAGCCTTTTTGGTTGCTAGCATAACGGATGTGGCAAAAAAATCCGCAAGCGGTTTCTGTGGAAAAAACTTGTGGCAATCCTGTGAATAAAGTGGAGGATATGTTACAATTGAGGCATGGCGTATATTCGGAGATTCAAGACGACTTCGGGGGCGACAGGGGTACAAGTGTGCTATAAAGAGGGAAACAAGGTGGTGAAAACTGTACATGTAGGCTCGGCGTCATCGGAGGTGGGGCTGAATCGGCTGCTCAAAAAAGCACAGGGAATCATAGACGCAGGGAAGAAACCGCTCTTTAATCTGGACAAGTTTAACAAAAAATAACCCACGACTTGAAAGTCGTGGGTTTTCTTAAGTGTATCACTTTCCTTTCCAACGCCTAATCCAAAGCTTGGTCAGATTTAAGTATGATTCAGGGGCGTTTTCCTGCCTTGAGTACTCGTCCATGGGGATAGGGACTCTGGCGTTCGCCCTAGAGCTTTTCCTGATGTCGGCAATATTTTCGCCTTTTTTGGCGCGCATTGCGGACATAGCGTCTAGGTCCAGCATCTTAGTAGCGGGCAGCTCCTCTTTGGTCGGATTCCTCAGGCATAACTCCTGCCCCTGGTAGAGGCAGATGGCCTCGGCCTTGGAGTTAAACATTTCCCAGATCATGTCCTCGGGCTCTATATTACCTCTGGATGCGAAGCGTGGGGAGTCGTGTGACTCCAAGTCCAACATATACTGAGAATGCTCGCAAAGTTGTTTGAGAGACTCCTTAAACTCCTCGCGGCTCTTTTCGACCTCGTCCTTGAGTATAACATCCAGGATGAAATCCACTGGGGTGTTTTCGGCATAGTACTCAATTAACTCCCCGTTGGTTGGATCGAAACATTCCATCATCAAGAACAAGTCCTCTCTGCCCTTGAAGATAGCATTTATCACCCCTGTATCTCTGCCTGTCTCGTATAGCAAATCGGATAACTCCAAGCTGTCTTCCGCCAGGTCTTTATTGATGGCCTGCGGGACATCGAGCCTGAAGCCGTCGATATGGTAAATATCGCACCAAAAGGCAATGATATCTTGGAACTCCTTTACCAATGAGCCGTTCAGAGTGCTATTATCAGGATACCAGTTTAGGTCCGCCTGTTTCGGGTGAAACAGATGCAGATAGTACGTGTCTTGTGCCACGCACTCCCAGGCCGAACCTTCATCAAACAGATTGTGCCAGCCTTCGCGGTCCTTGGTACTCCAGATGTAATACTCTGGATGTTCCTTGAACCACTTATGCTCGGCGGATGTGTGGTTGAGCACCAAGTCGAATAAGACCCCGATACCAAGGCTATGCGCTTTGCTGATAAACCGTGCGAGATCATCATACCCGCCAAACCGCTCATCTAGGCGCTTGTAGTCTGATATATCGTACCCACCGTCCCATCTAGGAGACGGGTACATCGGGCTTAGCCACACGTAGTCAACTTCGAGAGATTTTATCCTCTCCAGGTGCTCTGTCATCGCTGTTAAAGCGTTGGGGGAGCACTGCTCCCAAGCTATCGGATATAGCTGATAAACTATTTTTTTCTTTGCCATATATACCACCCCCTCTCTGGAATGGCAAAAATGATTAAAAAGAACTAGGTCTTTCTATTATAGCATAGTTTTTTGCTTATGTCAATACTAACAGAGGTGTTTCATACAATAGCGTCTACAAAATCGGTGATTACTTTGATGCTAGAGGCGACTTTTTTGTTTTCTGTGGCTTCGTCTATTGGTTTGGTGGCTCGGGGTGGTTCGAAAGAGTCTTTACCGTCGTTTAAGGCTACTAGCATTTTGTTATCATAAAAACCAATGAGGACTTTATCTTTGCCAGGGACTCTATAGGCGTGGAATCTTTTGCCGATTAGTTCTAATTTAAAATCAAATTTCTTGGGAAATTCAAAAATCATAAAACGACCTTTAAAGATCGTGGTGGAGGTTTTGTTCGACAGAATAAGCCTTGTAGGCTTTTTTATAGGCGGTAGCTTCTTTTCTGGTGAGAAAAATCGTGATACCGGCGCCGAAAGCAAAAATCACCAACGTAAAAATAATACCAAAAAGGACGACCGCTCGACTGCCAACAGAACTAGCAAGTCCTAGCACAACAGCAACTACAGCGCTAACGAGTAGGCATTTTTGAGATTTTTTAAGATAAGTTTTTCTGGCGGTTTCGACGTCGTCATAATTCATGGTTTTATTGTAGCATAGTTTTAAGAGGCGGAGAAATCTTTAATTTTTTTGAAATCTACTTTTTCTACAGCTTCTTTCAAAGCCTTTTTGGAACCATAGTGAGTATGAATGCCGGGCGCATCAGAGAGCATGTGTTGGGCGTAAGGGAAGGAAATAACTTTATCTAAAATAGCACCGAATTTACCAGTGGTGTCGGAAGCGACTGCAGCAGCCCGCACATCTTTTAGAGGAATATCCAGAGCCTCTTTCATCTCTTCAGGGAAGAAAGTGAGGGAAAAGAGATCGCCATCTTCTTCGCCAGCGCGAGGACCATAGGCGATAGAAGTGTTGCCTTCAATCCAAAGACGTTCATTTAGAGGGCGGATTCTGGCATTTTTGAGGTTAAAATCAGCCTTTACATATTTTTTATGATTCAATGTTTTCATGTCACAGATAAAATCGCCCTCGCAAGTAGTGGTCATGACAGCGTTTTTTATATCAGGAGATTTGAGGCCAGATTTTTCGTCGTAACTAATGGTGTCACTGATGTAGTCCATCATAACCCAACTCAAAAGACCGGTGCTGGTGTTCTCTGCCACTAAATAGTATTCGGCTCTAGCACCCCAAAAGACGCTGGTATGAATTCTAAACATACTAACAATGCCATAATATTCCTCTTTGTCTCCAGCAAAAGCGGCAGATTTTGCTGGTCTAAAGCCTGTTGGCATGAATTTTTCTACTTTGGTAGGATCGGGGATTTTATAAAAAAGAAAGCTACAATACGGCTCGACTATAAAAGGCATCTGGCCAGCTTTTTTGGTGCGGCTTTTGATGATTTTCTTTTGCAGACAGATAGGAAGATTTTTTAGCTTGGTTTGGAGATAGTGGACTTTGCCAACCGCCATAGGGTCGACCATTTTTTCGACGCCTTTTGAAAAATCGTGGATATTCATAAGCTTATTATAGCAGAAATGATATAATGGATTAAATGGCGAAAAAGAAGTCACTTAATAAGTTTATAAAGAGGCTAAAAGAAGACAGCTATTTTCGTACCGAATTAAAATTGTACGGTGGTGCGATTTTTAATCTGTTTTTTGCGGGAACTATGCTTTATAGTGGTATTCGTTACCAATCGGCATGGTTTATTTCGTTGGGGGTCTATTATGCGGTGTTGACGATTATAAAATTTTATATAGGGATATCCTCGAGATGGCGAAAAGGCAAGAAAAGATGGCGGGTTTTGAGAAACTCTGGGATAGTACTGACGGTAATGAACCTAGCACTAGTAATAATGATTTCGTTCATGGTTGCAAATCCATCAATTGTCTTACATGGATATAGCAAGGTGGTGGCAATAATAATGGCGGTCTGGTCGGTTTATCTATTGGTGACGGCAATTAGGGGGTTGATTTTAATACGGGGAGAGCATAACCCCTGGCTAATCGCCAGGTGGGATATAAGGTTTATTGCGGCGATTGTGTCGATATTGATGCTACAAACAGCGTTGACAGCAAGTTTTGGGACGGGGACCGGAGAAGATTTATTGAGCGATGTGGTGAATACAGAGATAGAAATAGTCGATGTAGGAAAAGAGGTGACAGAGGGCATAGAAAAAACTACGGGGGTGCCGATTTGGTCTGACGTAGTAGAAAAAGTTTTGCCTGACGAAGAAATTTCTCGGGATAAAATCGTAAATGATCAAACTATGGAATTTTTGCTGACTGCAAACCGAATTACTGGAGTGACAGTAGGGGCCATTGTGCTAGGGATAACGATTTATATGATAGTGCGGGGACATAGGGAAGAGAAAAAGCTGAAAAGACTACGTTAGATAAGGGATTGTTGGGTTTTGAGGCGGTCGATTAAAGCCTCTTTTTCTTTGATTTGGTCTTTGGTTTCTTTGACGAGATGCTCGGGGGCTTTTTCTACATAATTGGGGTTCATCATGCGGGTATTGAGGGCGTCTAATTCACGGCCAACAGAGAGGATTTTTTCGGTTAATGCGTCTTTGTAATCTGTTACGACTTTTTCTGGGACGTCTAGGTAGAGCTCGTGGTTCGCGAGAGCTAACCTTAAGCCTCTGGGGGCGCCGTTTAATGGGTTGATGTCTGGAACTCTGGTTAGTGCCTTGATTAAGAGCAAGTTGTCCTCTACTATACTGTCGTTGTCGTAGAGCAGTGGGTATTTTTTGCCCTTATTGGCTCCTGGAAGGGCCTGGGTGGTACCTCTGACCTCGGAGACGATAGTTCTTATGGTTTCGAACTGTTCGGCCGTTATCGCGTCGTATTTGAGTTTTTCGGGCCATTTGGCAGTGATGATAAAGCCGTCTGTCCAGCTTAAATTCTGCCAGATGGTCTCGGTGACGAAAGGAGCGAAAGGATGGAGTGCTATTAAGAGATGCTCCAAAGTAATTTTGAGAAGTGGGACGTTTCGGTAAATCTTTTGGCTTTCTAGGAACCAGTCGGCGTATTTGTCCCAGATGGTGCTATACAAAGTCTCGACGGCTTCGGCGAAACGATAATTTTTCATATCCTGTTCGATTTCTTTTATACAATTGTTGATTTCACGGCAAATCCAGTCTTCCCCTTGATTGTCGTTAGTGTATAGGGGCGTCGAAAATGATCCATTCTCGACGCGCTCGCGCTCGCCCGTCGTTACGGGGAGCGCTTCGCTCTTCTCACTCCCGTTGTCGTGAGATGGTCTCGAATGGACATTTTCCGACTCCCCCTCCTCTCCGTCTTCGTCAATGATAGACTGGACAAGACGGGAAATGTTCCAAAGTTTGTTACAGAGATTGCGGCCGGAGACGACGGAGTTTTCGGAGAAGGCTTGGTTCATGCCGGCAGAGCGGCCTCTTAAAATACCGAGGCGGAAGGCGTCGGAGCCGTATTTGGCGACGAGTTCGATAGGGTTAATCACGTTGCCCTTGGATTTGCTCATCTTTTGGCCGTGTTCGTCTAATACGAGGCCGTGGAGATAGACCTCTTTGAACGGAACTTCGCCGGTGACGTAAAGACCCATCATAATCATCCTGGCAACCCAGGCGAAGAGGATATCGGCGCCGGTTTCCATAACATTCAGCGGATAATACGGGGTGGGGTTTTCTTCGGACCAGTCGGTACAGACGATTGGCCAGTGGGAAGAAGAGAACCAAGTATCAAAGGTATCTTCATCGCGGACGTAGGTAACACCGGATTTTTCAATCTCAGTGAGATTGGTGCGGCGGTCAAAAATCCAATCGGGCTCGTCGGTGGCTTCTTCGGTGACCTTCCTAAACATTGGAATAGCGATGCCCCAAGGGATTTGGCGAGAAATGTTCCAGTCTTTGAGATTTTTGAGATAATTAATAAGGACCTTTTGCTTATTCTCGGGGTAGAATTTGATTTCGTTATTCTCAAGATGCTCTATGGCTACTTTGGCGAGTTTTTCGACATCAATGAACCACTGCTCTTTAAGCATTGGCTCGAGGACGGTGCCGCATTTGTAACAATGTGCCACGGAGTGAACAATTTTTTTCTCGCCAGTGAGCAAACCTTGCTCTTTTAGATCTTTCAAGACTTGCTTGCGGCATTCTTCGGTAGTGAGACCGTCGTATTTATCTGGGACATTAATCATGTGGCCATCTTCGGAAATCACCTGGATACGAGGGAGGTTATGACGCTCGCCGACTTCAAAATCGTCAAAGTCGTGAGCGGGAGTAATCTTGACGGCGCCGGTACCGTATTCTGGGTCTGCGTGCTCGTCCGCAACCACTGGGATTTCGCGGTCGGTTAAGGGAAGATGAACGGTTTTGCCAATCAGGTGCTTGTAGCGTTTATCTTCTGGATTGACTGCGACAGCGGTGTCACCAAAGAGAGTTTCTGGCCTGGTGGTAGAGACAGTTAGTTCGTCATATTTGATTTCCCAGAGGGTGCCTTTTTCGTCTTTGTGGTCTACCTCTATGTCGGCAAAAGCGGTTTGATGCTTGGGGCAGAAGTTGACGAGTTTTTCGCCTCTGTAAATCAAGCCGTCGTTCCACATTTTTTCGAAGGTGGTATAGACGCGGTCGATAACGTTTTCATCCAAAGTAAAGGTGAGATCGTCCCAAGAACAGGAAGCGCCGAGGGCCCTTAATTGTAGTTCCATGTTGCCACGTTGCATCTGAACAAAATCCCAAACTCTAGCGTAGAGCTCGTCTCTGCTGAATTCAAAGCGGGTGTGGCCGTCTTTTTCGAGAGCCTTTTCGTAAACTACCCAGGTTTCAAAACCAGCGTGATCGGCGCCAGGGATATACCAAGTAGATTCGCCTTTTAGTCTATGGTAACGAGTGAGGGAATCTTCAAGGGCTAC
This sequence comes from uncultured Candidatus Saccharibacteria bacterium, assembly GCA_964406725.1. GTDB lineage: Bacteria > Patescibacteriota > Saccharimonadia > Saccharimonadales > Saccharimonadaceae > Nanosyncoccus. Next base: position 29,057 of record CAYOSV010000006.1, read on the forward strand.
GGTGAGACCATGACCGATGTGGAGGTTGCCATTGGCGTTGGGTGGAGGCATAACGATTGAATAGCAGGGAAGGTTTGAAACAGTGCTTCCTCGACGCGCTTGCGCCGGCCCATCGTCATGGGCGGCGCTGCGCTCTTCTTGCTCGCGTCTTCGCAAGACGGTCTCGGAAGCACTTGCTTCAAACCTGTCATCTACCCCATCGCTGTTATTATCTACTGGGATGGTGGGGACTTTTGGTTTGAATACACCAGCGGTTTCCCAGGCAGCATAAATATCGGTTTCGTATTGATCTGGCTCGTAGCTTGAGGCAAATTTCATTTTTTATCTTACTCCCTTGCTCTTATTTAATATAAATTATACTACTTTATGAGTGGAATAGCAAAAGGGGACGTAAGAATTCCCCGTTTATAATGAATTTTGGGGGGGAACGTAAAAACGGGGAAGGAAGGTGGGGGTACTATTTGAGGATGCAACGAACAGATTGCCCATAGCATTTATTGCTCCAGCCAAAAGAGATTGCAGAATAAATAGCAAGCTCACTACCACCTCGTGTAGAATAAGCAGTAGAACTCCAATATGTGCCACGTACTCCCGCGTTAACACCGCCTTGAACCGTGTTAGACCAACCACTTAGCAACAGCCCAGGCCGGCTAGCACCGTTAGTGTTTTCTGTGGTCGTAGTTGGATTAGATACTAGCATATTGGTAGCAGCAGTTGCCTCAGTACCACCATATGCTGTAGCCAAAGTTATCCATTCGGCTTGAGTGGGCAAAGTCCAGCCTTTTGGACAAATAGAAGATCCTATTACATCGCCGCTTGATGTATAAGTAATGCCCAGTCCGGCCGTAGCAGTATACCAGTTATAATAACAACCATAAGAGTCAGCACAATAGAATTGACTATTATTGTTTTGGGATGGAATACTTTCTCCGTCCACGACTATGCTTGTGCCGGTCATTTTGCCATCGCTAGATTTATTGCTCAAAGTGAAGCCTGCGCTTGAGACATCGGATTCGTCATTTCGTAGAAGCAGTGTGTCAGTAGTGGACATACTTTTGCCTAGTTTTAGATTTTGCACCATCCAACAGTTACCATCGGCTAGTTTGGCAACATAGTAAGTCTGGTTATCTCTACTATCAATCAAGGCGTAGCTAGTAGTAGTATTTAAGGTATCTGGGCAACCACCATCGGCTTTGGATACGACGTCTTGCATATTGCCACCAGCGGCTGCTACAGTAGCGATGTTTGGCGCGGATTTACTCGCAATAGCGATGGTAGTATTGGTGTCTCCCATTACAAAACTTGGATTTAGCTCCGAGCTACAAGTCCCATAGTATTCACAAGTAAGATTGCCGCTCGATCCAGTATTAGACCAATTGTTTAAATAATATCCGCTGGTAAAAGTAGGGTAGAAATAGTAAGTAGTGCCAGCGACCAATCCAGCTACACTGCCACCGGTAGTGGTGATAGTGCCTATCAAATTACCACCCGTGCAATCTCCAGATACGATGCAGACTTTGATACTTTCTACTCCGCTATCTATAGCGAAGGTAACGGTGTTGGCTGTCCAAACGGCATACAATGCAACAATATTGCCTTCTGTCTGGTCTAAATTGTAAGTACTGCCAGCAGTATACTCAGTGCCAGTACAGGTAGTGGCTGGATTTTCTGTCGTACCGCCTACCGTCCCTTCACACCAAGCTTTAAAAGTATATCCTGGTCTGGTCGGAATGGTGTTTGGCAATGTAATACTCGTTACTGTACCAGTAGTACTAGTAGGGACTAACGGACTAGGCAAATTAGACACATCACCAGTAGTCTGATTAAAGGTAATAGTAAAGGAGACCGGATTGGCCACTGCTACTAGTTGGAAAGTTTTGGTATAATTACCAGCAGCTTTGTCATAGCCTATTCTTGCACCTAGGCCGATATCATAATTGTCAGCGACTAGCTCGCTAATGTCTGTACTATAGGTATCTTCTGATGTCTTGTTGGGCCCCTCGGTAATGTTTAGGAGTGTACCTGAGGTAGTTGGGCTCGGCAAGAAATTCTGATAGGTGGTATTATCTACTACCACATTATTGCTACCAGAACTAATGACGTATTGATTTGGTATCATGCCCCACTTATTATTATAAGTGGCAGTATCAAAAATTGTTTCACTGATAGGTGTAGTGATTGAATTTAGGGTACTACTTGGCACACTAGCATTGATGAGTACTCCACTATCATCCGCTGCGGTGATTTGCAAAGTATAGCCAGTGTAGTTATTAGTCTTTACAGCAAATTTGGCTTTACCTGTATCCTCAGATTTAGCAAAAGTACCGCTCGCATCAGTAGGAGTGACGCTCACACTAGCCGAGACATACCCCGTGGTCATATCTAGAGAAACATCGCTGGTTATTGGAGCATTAGCGGCTTCGGCAGAAGAAGAATGCGGTACGACAGGACAAACCGCTAGCGTTAGTAGTATAATGAGAATGGATAGTGAGAAAGAACCGGAAATACGAGCATATTTTTGTTTTGCTATATATCCGACGCCGTTACGCTGCGGGATTCTAAGTATTCTTCTATTTGAATAAGGGTCCGAGGAATACTTACCCGGACCGCGGCGTAACGCGAAATGAAGATTGAATAGTGATTTATGTGAAGTCTTACTTTTGGCTTCACAATTTTGATTGTTTTGTATGACCCTTGGCATAAATGCTCCTTTTTTATTGTTTTGATGACCTACGGAGCTTTTGACAAAAATCGACACCGTAGGCTTTCCACATCGAGCACGTAATAGACATTGCTGCCAAAACGCAAGTTCGATACCTAACGGTGTCGATTAATGCGTTTTGGGAGAACAATTCCTATGTTTTACCAAAAAAATGTGCTCGATGTGGAAATTTATATTTTCATTGTAGCATATTTTTTGACGTATGCAAGACATTTTTGGGATTGACTTTTGCATGACAATGTCATACAATAGAAATATGAGTACAACGACGGCAACCAATAGAACAAATAATTTAATTCAAGTACGAGTACCGGCTGATCTCAAGGAGCGGACGGCGAAGCTTTTTGAGAGTTTGGGGACTACCACCTCTGATGTAATTAGGATGATGCTGGTCCGGGCGGATGAAACCAAGAGCATCCCGTTTGATATGCGGACTAAGGCGTATCCGATTACTCCGTCTGAGAGACTAGAGGAAATTATGGCGACCTTTGAGCTTGAGGGGATGCCGCTGACACCTGAAGATGTTCAGGAGCTGATAGATGTCGAGCTAGCAAAAACCACTACAGAAAAGCTACGAGAGAAAACCCTAAAAGAAATAAAGGAAAGACACGGTGATTAATGCAAGACCCTTATTGTTACCCAGACAGCAGAGTATTAAAAAATAAACTCAATATTCATGATTTTGATGAGCTAAGCCTTGAAGAGCGTAAGCTCGTAAAATATCGCTCACGAGAGCTATTTGAAGAGCCTATTCAGGGTCGGTTTGATTTTGAACATCTAAAAGCAATTCACCGATATTTGTTTCAAGATATTTATGATTGGGCGGGAGAGGTGAGGACGGTAGACATTGCAAAGGGGAATTTGTTTTGTCGGTGTTTTGTAATAGAAGCAGAGGCGAAACGGATTTTTGGAGAGCTGAAGCAAGAAAAATACCTGAGGGGACTGATGATAGGAGATCTCAGTGAAAGACTGGCGTATTATTTGTCGGAAATCAACGCCTTGCATCCTTTTAGGGAAGGAAACGGACGGTCGCAGCGAGAATTCGTCCGGCAGCTTGCGCTTCTTAACGGCTATTTTCTTTCTTTTGTAAGGATAAAAGAGGAGGAGATGATTGAGGCGTCAAAGGCTTCGTTTAGATTGGATTATGAACCGATGCAAAAATTAATTCTTAATCATTTGAGAGCGATTTGAGTGCGGATTTCTTCAAATTCTGCGGGGGTGAGATCAAGAGTTTTGCCATGTTGCCAAGCATCATCCAGGGGCATAAGATGGACGTGAGCGTGGGGGACGTCGGTGCCGATGACTTTCCACAAAATGCGGGTGCCGAGTATTTTTTCCATATGTTTGGACAATTTTTTGACGGTTTTCATAAGAGCATCGTAGTCTTCATCGGGTAATTCGTAAATTTTGTCAACTTCATTTTTGGGAACAACTAGCACATGCCCCTTGGTCTCGGGGTGGATATCTAGAAAGGCGTAGGTTTTGTCGTCTTCGTAGATTTTATACGAGGGGATTTCACCATTGATAATTTGGGTAAAAATACTACTCATCTTGCTCCTTTTTTGAATTTTTTGACTTTTCTGGGGTTTTGCGTGAATTTTTACTATTTTCGAGATTTTTCACGGTAAGATAATAAATGCCGGCGAAAATAACAGAGAAAATGATGGCGCCGATACAGTCAGAGACCCAGTGCTTATTAGCGAGGACGCGGCCGACAGGAACAAGGATAATAAAAGCCAGCATGACAAGATCTAGAAAAGCGAGAAGATATTTGTTTTTGATATATCTAGGCAAAGCGATGGCGACACAGAAGAAAATGGTGGCGGTAATCATGGTATGAGTAGAAGGGAAGCTAGACTCGCCAGAACCGTCGGGACGAGTATTCCAGATAAAGACGTGGTCAAAGAGAAAATAAGTAATGACAACAAGTACCGCGGGAACGATAAGGGCGATGAGGGTTTTGTCGATCTTCCAAAAGGATTTTGTGGTGATCCATTGATAAATCGCCAGTACTGCAAGAATCCCAGCAGCAATAATGGCGGTATAGACCATAATGTCGGTAGCTTTATCCCAATTCATAGTTTAATTATAACACAAAAAAGGTCCGCCTAGCGGTGCCTTCTCAGTCTAAAATATCTTGGTACACCGTAGTGAAAGAAGTTGCAACCATGGTTAAAGTAGATTTGCTAT
>CAYOSV010000007.1:0-26028 GCA_964406725.1 uncultured Candidatus Saccharibacteria bacterium
TGTATTAGGCACGCCGCCAGCATTCATCCTGAGCCAGGATCAAACTCTCCATTATAGTTGAATTTGAAAACTCAAATTAAAAATGAACTGACGATGATAATTGCACAACTAAATTGTTAAACAGTCTTCTAAAGACTCCTAAAATAAATCTCTACTCGCAGCTTTAGATTAATACCAGTTTACTCTATCTAGTATTATTTGTCAATACTTTTTTCATACTTTTTTACTGGTATAAACCACCAAAGGGTGAGAAAAATGCCGGAAAAGATAAAGACGATAATCCACCATGGGAATATATATTCTTCTTCGCTGTTTTTCTGGGTATCAATAAAGCCAGACGTAGGTAATTCTACAGTATCATCTATTTTGGCCGTTGTCGTAGTACCAGTATCTTCTGCTTCTCTGCTCTCTGTTGAGACAGGAGACTCTGTAGCAACTTTTGAGACAGCTGGCACTCCTAAGTCGCTAGTGCTAATTCGGTTTACACTGATAGTAAAAGCAGTTTTTGGTTCTGCAGAAATAGTAGATTCGCTAGTTGGTTCAGTTGGGTCAGCTGACTTAGCTGTTTCAATTGGGCTAGATGATGGTTCTTCTGAAGAAATCGGATCTTCCGCTGGTTTGGTTGGCCCCTCGGTTGGATTTTCAGCTGGCTCATCGGTTGGATCGATCGGTTCCTCGGTTGGGTCTTCAGCTGATTCTTGACTGCCAACGTATTGTGGCACCCAATATTCGTAAAAATTATTTTTGTCGTACATTAATTTATACTCCATACCTGGCCGATAATTTGCGGCGAAGTTGCTATAAGCAACTGCGCCTACAACACTGTAGCCCTCGTAGGCATAGGCCGCAAAATGCAACATATGACTGGTATCGTCAGCTAAATTACTACCGGCCACGTTTAAGACGTTTTCTTTGCCATATTCTAGCCAGCTGTCAGTCGGATTACCATCTGAGGGCCTATGCGCAAATACTAGATGTACTTTTTCGGTAGTGGCACCATTATTGGCGTCTGCTACGTAGATGGGGCCGTAACGATTCCTGCCGCCATCATTAAACGAAACTTGGGAATTTCTCATATCTGGATACCCTGCTTCGGCCCAAGCGAGATACATATCTTTTAAGTAATAATGTGATTCTTCCCTGGTAAATTCCCAGTCCTCCATATTTTCATCGTTGTAATAGACTGTGACAGTTTCGGCGGTGGGATTTATACCAGTAACTTGAAACTTGGTATCAATAATCTGTGCGACGAGAAGATATCTGGAATCTGCTTGGTAACGGTCTCTGATTTGTTGTCCGCGATACTCTACCCTACATTCGTAATCTTCACCACATTTTTCTCTAGCTTCAGCCTCTAGATTGGTTTTTAATTCTAAAATTTCGCTAAAAGACCAGTAGTTGTCTAGCGAAATTTCGGATTCGCCCGTAGCAAAAGCGGGCGGTGGCGAGATGGTGGCAGCCAAACTACCAGCTGCCAAGGTTAAAGTTGATATTAAAGTGGTAAATTTTTTACCCATAAAACTCCTTTTATTAAATTTTATGGGGTAGTATAGGCACATCCGCCTTAAAAAGTCAACCCCCTACCCCCCATTTTATTTGGCATAAGAGTTTTGCCCTCTGTTAAAAACAGAATAGTGCTTCCGGTAAACGGAAGCACTAGCAGTATGGATAAAGGCCAAAACTATGATTTTCCCTATTTTGAATCTTTTGCGACTTCGTCTGTTTCGTCTTCCGGGAGGACGATGCCGATGGAGGCGACGGTGTCACCCTCGCTCATCTTCATAATACGGACGCCTTGAGTGGCGCGACCGAGAGTTGGAATTTCTTTGACGGCTACTCGGATAGCTTGGCCCTTGGTAGAAGCCATGATCACTTCTTTTGCCAATGGGTCTAAAGTATGGACGGCTACGATTGGACCGGTTTTATCGGTGACTGAAGCGACCTTGATACCCACGCCACCACGTTTGTGTGGTGGGAAATTGGAGACTAGGCAGAGTTTGCCATAACCATTAGCAGAGACGGCAATTAATTTCTGTTTGGCATCAGTGATTACATCCATACCGACGATTTCATCCTTCGGGCGGAGCCTCATACCTCTTACCCCCATGGCAGAACGACCCATAGCACGGACTTCTTTTTCGTTAAATCTGGTGGCCTGGCCAGCGGAGGTGCTGATAACGATGTCGTTTTCACCGGTGGTTTCTTTGACCCATCTTAATTCATCACCGGTATCCAGTTTGATAGCGATAAGGCCGTTGCTTCTGACATTATAAAAGTCTTTAATGGCGGATTTTTTGATGGTTCCCTTTTTGGTGGCCATAAAGAGGAAGCCGTTGCCCTCGGTCTCGCCCTGCTTGATAATAGCGGTAATCTTTTCTTCTGGATGCATATTGAGGAGATTGACTGCAGCAGTACCTTTGGCGGTGAGTGAAGCTTGGGGGACCTCGTAGGCCTTCAGTCTAAACAGTCTTCCCTGGTTAGTGAAGAATAAGAGGTAATCGTGCGAATTGGTGGTGACGATCTCGGAAATCACATCTTCTTCTTTGGTGGTCATGCCACGCTTGCCCTTGCCACCCCTATTTTGTCTTCTAAAGTCGTTCTGAGGGACGCGTTTGATGTAGTTTTCAGTAGTTAAGAGGATCACACTTTCTTCTTCTGGAATAAGTTCTTCTTCGGAGAATTTACCAATTTCGTGGTTGATAATCTTAGAACGACGAGCATCACCATATTTTTCTTTCATGGTGATAAGTTCTTCTTTTACTACCCTCAAAATTTCTTTTTCGTCGGCCAAAATCGCCTCGAGTTTCTTGATGAGTTCGTGAAGCTGTTTCAACTCTTCTTCGATTTTATCGCGTTCTAGACCTTGGAGACGGCGAAGCTGCATCTGGAGGATGGCGTTGGCCTGGATTTCAGAGAGGCCAAATCTGGTCATAAGCTGTTTATCGGCATCATCGTAAGAGGCGCGGATAACCTTGATTACTTCGTCGATATTGTCAAGTGCAATCTTTAACCCCTCTAAGATGTGGGCGCGTTCTTTGGCTTTCTTGAGATCAAATTCGGTGCGGCGACGAATTACGATTTGGCGGTGTTTGACAAATTCGGAAAGAATCTCTTTGAGCCCTAAAACTCTTGGCTGGATACCGTCCACCAGTGCCAAGACATTGTAGTGAAAAGTAGTCTGAAGGTCAGTTAATTTATACAACTGGTTTAAAATCTTCTTCGGGAAAGCATCTTTTTTTAGTTCGATTACTACTCTGGTTTTTCCCCGGGCGGATTCGTTCCGAGCGTCGGCAATATGGTCTAGTTTCTTCGCCATGGCAAGGTCGCGGACTTTGCCAATTAGGCCTTCCTTAGATACGCCGTATGGCATCTCGGTAATGACAATGCTATAGCGACCATTTTTGCGTTCTTCAATACTGGCTACACCTCTTATCGTAACGGAGCCTTTACCGGTGGCGTAAGCTTCTTTCATCGGTGCGCCACCATAAACTTCGGCGCCAGTTGGGAAATCTGGGCCTTTAACATGCTTCATCAAACCTTCTAGGCTGATTTCTGGCTCATCAATAAGGGCGACGGTAGCGTCTACAAGTTCCCCGAGGTTGTGTGGCGGAATATTGGTAGCCATACCTACGGCAATACCCATCTGACCGTTTAAGAGGATGTTTGGCAGAGCGGCGGGCAATACTACCGGCTCTTTCTCGGTGCCGTCGAAGTTATCACGGAAATCTACAGTGTCTTTCTCAATGTCGGAAAGAAGCTCGGCGCCAACTTTATCCATGCGAGCCTCAGTGTAACGAGAGGCAGCTGGCTCATCGCCGTCGGCAGAACCAAAGTTACCTTGACCTTCTACCAAAGTGTATCTCATTTTCCACGGCTGGGCCAAGTTTACCATAGCGTCATAGATAGATGAATCGCCGTGTGGGTGGTATTTACCCATGACTTCACCGACGATACGAGCGGATTTGACCGTAGGATGAGGGGCTTTCCAGCCGTTTTTATTCATAGCATATAATATACGCCGGTTTACAGGTTTGAGACCGTCGCGGACGTCTGGGAGAGCGCGGTCAATAATGACGGACATGGAGTATTTGAGGAAGTAGTCTTCCATGGTGTGTTCGACTGGTTTGATTTCGATACCATCTGGGATTATTCTTTCTTGTGTTTTGTCTTCTTCCATATTCCTCCTTAAAAGTCTAGGTCATCCAAATTAACAGTGGCGGCACCGGCTTGAATAAAGTTTTTACGAAGTTCGACCTGGTCGCCCATTAGCTTCGTAAAGACAGCGTCGGCTTTTTCGGCGTCTTCTACGTGAACCTGCACCAAGACTCTGTTCTCTGGATCCATGGTGGTCTCCCAGAGTTGTTTGGCATCCATTTCGCCTAAACCTTTGAAGCGCTGCTGTGCGGTGTAGCCAGCTTGTTTGAATCTCTCTTGAGATTCGTCAATCTTGGTACCAGCTTTCTTTCTCTCTGCGATTTTTTCGCTTAATTTGTTCTCCAAGGCGACTTCGTCGTAAAGATAATCAATCTTCCTAGTCTGACCGGTACCTTTGATGAGACCAAATAGAGGTGGCTTCGCTAGATAAACATGGCCGGCTTCAATCACATCTGGCATATAACGGAAGAAGAAAGTCATCAGAAGGGTGGCAATATGAAGACCGTCAACGTCGGCATCGGTCATGAAGATAATCTTGTCATACCGAAGACCATCAAGGTTGAATTGATCACCAATACCTACACCGAGGCCCTTAATCAGAGAGACGAGTTCTTGGTTGGCAAGCATCTTATCTAGACGAGCACGCTCGGTATTAAGAACTTTACCTCTTAAGGGCAAGATAGCTTGAATCTGAGGATTTCTCCCCTCTTTGGCAGAACCGGCGGCGGAGTTACCCTCTACGATGAAGAGTTCGCATTCGTCACGGTTTCTGGATGAACAATCGGCGAGCTTACTAGGCAAATTAAGACCTTCGAAAGCGCCTTTTCTTATCACGTTGTCACGTGCTGCTCTGGCGGCTTTTCTAGCTCTGGCAGCCAGGGTGGCTTTGCCCACAATCTTCTTAGCGATAGCGGGATTTTCTTCTAGATAGTAGCCAAAGTATTCGCTCATTACTTTGTCGACGTAACCTCTGATCTCTGGGTTCCCTAGTTTATTCTTAGTCTGGCCTTCAAACTGAGGATCGGGGAGTTTGACCAAAATAACAGCGGTGAGACCTTCTTTGATGTCGTCACCAGTGAGATTGTCTTCTTTTTCTTTGAGAAGACCGTTTTTCCTAGCGTAGTCATTAATGGTACGGTTAAGACCGGTGCGGAAACCTACTACGTGCATGCCGCCATCGGGGGTAAGGACGTTGTTGGCAAATGGCTTCATAATCTCAGCAAAAGTGTCGTTATACTGTAGGGCAATCTCAACCATGGCCTCGTTCATCTGTTTTTCTACGTAGAAAATGTCATCTGATAGTAATTCCTTCCCTTGATTGAGACGCTTGACGTAGCTCTTGATACCACCTTCAAAGTAGAAGGACTCATGAGCTTTCGTGCGCTCATCTCGGACGGTAATCAAAATACCCTTTGTAAGATAAGCTTGGTGACGGGCGTAGTTTGCTACCCAGTTGTAGTCAAAAGTGGTGGTTTCTTTGAAAATGCTCGGGTCTGGATAGAAAGTAATAGAGGTACCATGCTCTCTCGGGCTACCTTTAGTCACCTGTAATTCCATGGTGGGTTTGCCCACGTCAAACTCAATGTGGTGAGTCTTGCCGTCCCGATAAACTTCGGCGGTCATGTGGGTAGAAAGAGCGTTTACGACAGAGGAACCTACACCGTGAAGACCAGAGGAAACTTTGTAGCCACCGTCGCCAAATTTACCACCAGCGTGAAGAACAGTAAGCACTGTCTCGAGAGTGGATTTCTTGGTCTTGGGGTGAATGTCTACAGGAATACCGCGGCCGTTGTCTTCTACTCTAACGCCACCATCTTCTAGGATAGTAATATCTATCTTATTGGCATAGCCGGCGATGGCTTCGTCGATAGAGTTGTCAGCGATCTCTTTGATTAGGTGGTGGAGGCCATCGTAACCGGTGGAGCCAATATACATACCTGGTCTCAAGCGAACAGGCTCTAGACCCTCAAGAACACGAATTTCAGATGAATCATAGGCATCTTTCTCTGCCATTTTATACCTCTTCTTAAATGTCTACCTCTTATTTTACACCTAGTTGGAGAAAAAATCAAGAGAGGGCGGGCGAACTTGCGATTTTGTGCCAAAATTATCATTTTATCGTGCAAAAAATTTGGTTTATTGTGTCAAAATAGCCTGTTGTATATGCTATTGTGTTTGGAAAAAATGTGTGCTATAATGGAGTTATGGAAAATTACCACCCAGAATACACACTAACCAAAGAATTGTTCAACCTCTCGGAAAAGATTACACGACAAATAGAACGCATACACTACACTGGCAATGAAAAAATGATTCTAAAGCTCCGAAAGGAAGCCAATATACAATCTATCAGTTCTTCCCTTCGGATTGAGGCAAACTCGCTGAATTTGGACGAGGTAACCGATGTAATCAACGGCAAAAAAGTAATTGGTCCAGCCCGCGACATCGCCGAGGTAAAGGCTGCTAACGAGGCTTATAAGCATCTGGAAGATTACAAAGTCAACGATTATAAAAGTATGTTAAAAGCACATGCCTACATGATGGAAGGAGTAAATGAAAAAGTTACCCCTGGAAAGTTTCGCAACCACGGTGAGGCGGTGCTCAAAAATGGAGTGCCAATCCACGTTGCTCCCCCTCAAGGGATGGTGCCGATTTTAATCGCTCAACTGTTTGATTGGTATAAAAACGAAGATTTGCCTATTCCCTTGAAATCTAGTATTTTTCACTATGAATTCGAGTTTATTCATCCATTTGGTGACGGGAATGGCCGGACGGGGCGACTCTGGCAAACAGTGCAGTTGATGCAGGAAACACCACTTTTTATGTGCATCCCGGTAGAGACAGTGATTGCGGCTAATCAGCAGCGGTATTACGACGCCTTGCAACGCTCTACTAAAGAGAGTGATTGTGGGATTTTTGCAGAATTTATGATGGGGTGTATCCTAATAGCGTTAGAGAACTTTGAAAGAGACCATATAGAGCCGATTCTCCGAGCAAACGAAGCGCTCGCCAAGATTGAGGAGAAAAAAGTCAAAAATGCTCAGAAAAAAGAATCTAAACTGCTCGAACTCTTGCGCCAGGATCCAGAGGCGGATTACGAGGAGCTCGCGCGAAAGATGCGAACTTCACCGAGAACTATAGCTAGGTTTCTTGGTGAACTTAAAAATAGCTACAAAATCACCCGGGTAGGGTCCAAAAAAACTGGGCACTGGGATGTAAACGTGCTGCCGGAGTAAAATTAACAAGATGCGTATGTGGGATTAGAATGATGTATCGTATTGACGGATAGGCTATAATTGTGAAACTGGTGGGGCGATTTTATCCTGTTGAATCAAGAAAAGCTCGGAGAGCAGATTTGATTTTAGAGTAGCCATCAGCATTTATATTTTGAACAATGAAATTATCATGGCTACTAGTCTTACCTTCCCGTTGTTGGTGGTTTTCTCCATAATCAAAAACAGAATAGCGAGAAGAAAACTGCTCATAAGTATCACACTCGTCGGCTACTCGCATAAACTCCTCGGCAGCAGCGCGGAAAGAGCCGCCATTCTGCACAATCCAGTTCTCTATACCGATGCCGCCCATACCACCCTGAGCCTCATCGCTACGACTAGGTTTGTAAGCATTGATGGCTTTCATGAACTGTTTAGCAAAGACCACATTAGCTACGACCTCTTGGGTACGTTCTGGAGAAACTTCCCTCATAGATTCATAATACTCTTTCAAAGCCATATCGGAGGAATAATTGACCTTGTTGGTTTTTTGGGCAAAAGTAATGTCTATATCTACAGGGCTAGAGAGACCAGACAAACGAACATCTTTGGCTCTAATATTGCCGTTTCTAATGACTGAAGCCTGATCTGCTCCGCTAATTCCCATAGCGTCTAGGAGTTGCCTACGAATAGTGTCTAACCTGCCCTCATCAACAAAATCACTGCGATCTAACTTCATCATGAAGTCAAAATCGCCGTCACCTGGGGCGTTAGAATAACGGCCAGTGGAGCCGGTATCAATAACCTCGGCGATACCGAGAGTGAGATCTCCATCAAGATAATCTTTATAGGCTAGCCCTAACCCTGATATAACAGGTTGGACGACTTGACTAATGATAGCACCTCGTTTCTCATCAACTGCGGCACGGTTATCCTGAGACTGAGCAATAATCTCCTTAGTGCTAGGAATAACGACATCGCCTATAGTGTAGCCACTAAGAGACAAGTTATCAGCAAAACGATATTCTGGAGCATCGTAATGTTTGAGACCGCGCTTCTTATCATGGAGACGGTCGTACTCTTCTGGGGTAAAGATAAGCTTGCCGGTAGTTTTATCTACGATTGGGATATAAAAATCGTTCTGGGCGACGTCAAACTTAACACGTTCAAAATCACCAAATTTGTCTGTGGATTGCTCAAAATCATCGTAGATTAAATAATCGATTTCGGTGCTAGCAAAGCCAGTGCGGATGCCTTGATTATCTTCGCTATTTTGCCAGACTTCGTACTTGTTTGGGTCGTAGATGTTACCTTGACCAGGAGTTTCCATCTGAAAACGATTACGCCCACCGGGGTTACCGTCTCCTTTCATAACCATCATGAGGTGCATGGCACCAAAGTTGGCAATCTCATTCTTTTTATCTACACCCTCAGAGATATTACCACTTAGTCCGGCTGGCAGGACATTTAAATCAGTGTCTAGTGGTGTAGAATCGGAATTTTGTTGACCATTCAGAAACTCTTTAGCTACAGAGCCATTCTGCAAAATATCATCAAAATATTCAATATTTACAGCCTTAATGAGGTCTCCAGATTGAAGAGTAAAATTGCCGGCTTTAGCGGCGGCGCGATTACGAGCGTCGGCCTCCTTGACTGTACTATCCATACGGTCTAGCATCTCTTGACAGGAATTAATATCGAGGCCAAAGCCGAAACTTCGCACGATACGGTCTGGCACGCTATGGCGGAAGGTGGGGGCAAAAATTGCAGAGAGACTTTTAATATCTTCTAAGGAATCCCCGCTGGTCTGAATAGGATGATTACGACCTTGCTCGGTGTTGTTATAGATTGTGGCAAGATGTTCAGCATAATTACCTAATATAGCGGTTTCTTCAGCGGTGAAGTTGGTTTCACCAGAGATGGCGCGTTGGCTCAAATTTTCTCCAAGCTGAAGGTTTTTTAGGTAATGCTTAAGATTACGATTACCGGAAAGTATAGAAGCCTTGAGTAGATCATTAAAGAGAACTGTGTCTTTACTTTTGTACCCAGTCTCGGGGAGACCTTTGAGAGCCCCACGTTCCATAACCTGGGAAGCGCTATGAGTTTCTCCGTGCGGATAGAGAGTACGGAAAGTACTGAATACTTTGCCTATATATGGGAGATTATTATGGAGAAAGATATTTTCTATGCGGTCAATTTTTTCAAAAAGTACTTGATTATCTCCAGAATAGGTATTAAAAATCTGAGTGGCGAACTCTCTGGAATGTGAATGTATTTCTTCTGCATTAGACATAAAAAGACGGCTTGCAACAGATGAGGCTATCTCTATACAGCTCAGGGGAATCCGATTGTAATCCGTGCCAATAAATTCTAGAAGAATCTTCCGCTCTTCAGGGGTAGCAAGTTTTTGATATTCTGCGATGATTTTGGTTTGTTTTTCGTCTAATCCACTGTCTTGGGACTCGAAAAGAGGTTTATCTGCGATGACATCAAATCGGCCTTGATTAAACATGAATTGATACAACTCTGGCTTGGCGCCTTTTTCGTCAAAATACTGAGAGATAGTGTGTCGATAATCTGGTGGCTTACCATTAATAACAGACTCTTCTTCACAAAACCTTGAAATAACTTCTCTATAATCGGCAGGGGTTTTTAGATAAGAAATTTCCTCTGGGGTGAAGTTAGCTTGTTGGAGCTGGGGACCAAGACAGTTAGCCAAAGTTTCTGCCTCAGTGTTACCTAAAACATTGGCAAAAAAGTTTCTTTTTAAATTGCCATCTGGTTGGAAATATTCATCGATATAGAAGCTATTATAGGCTATTTTATCAGCCAAATCGCTAAGTTCTAGAACTCGGTCGTCATCGTTTAAATTGTCATTTTTTGACACAATGTTAGCAAGAATTTTGGCTTTTTTGTCAGTTAAACGACTCTGGTTGTGTTGCAAAAATTGCAGCTCAGCACGTTTTAAATCTATTGTTTTCCATTTTTCTTTCTTTTGCGACTCTCGTTCTTCGTTAAAGAGAAGAGGCTTTTTTGCTATATCTTTAAGAACACCGATAAATAATTCGTCTGTAGGTGTACCGTCGGGGTTTAAACGATTATCAAAATGGCCGTATCGAAATTCACCACTAGCTGCTAGGCAAACAGCGTTTTCACCAAGTAATTGGGACTGATATGCCCAATATTCGCGTGCAGACTGGCTAAATTTAGTGGGATCTATGTCTCTATTTTTTAATTTATTTTGGTCTATAGATTTGATTATGTCTTTACTGAGAAGGCCACTGGAAGCCATCTGTTTTTGAATATAGAGAGACATTCTATCATCACCACCTAGTATTTCTCTAGATAATGGAGTATCTTGAATCGGTAATTCTACCCCCAAATTCTTAGCTAAAGATACGGCGAAATTAATGCGCCGTGTAGAATCTCCAGAAGTATAAAATGGAGAAAAGGCAGAATCGAAACAGTTTAAACAAAGATTTTCGCTACTAAAATTCTGCCCATACTCTGAATGTACATCGGCCCATTGCTCTTCTGAAATCTCATTTTCCCTCATTAGTGTATTTTTCAAAATGGTATCGAGTTTTTCCTTTACGGCGAGTGCACCATCCTTGGTAGAGGTGAGATTGAGTAAATTTTCTCCGTAATTATCTAGAAGATTGATATATCCACTATCTTCTTGCTCTTCTATACAATACTTGATAGCATCAGATAGTTCTGATGGAATAGAGTTGGGTGACTCTATGTTTTGTCCTATGGTGTGATTTTTTAGACTATCAGCGGTTTTGAGGTGTTCTTGCCAAGTTTCATTGGGATTTGCGAGGTTATCCCACTTGGTAGGTTTCATCGCCTCTTGGGTTTGCTCGCCGAGGGTGGGTTTGAGGGCTTCGCTCATGCTAAAATCTCGGGGTTAAGAGTGGAGCGGTCTGGGGTGTCTGGGGTATTTAGATTATTTGGGTTATCTGGAGTGGTAGAGTTATCTGAGGTTTCGGTGGCAGTTGGAGCCTCTGATTTTGGCTCGGCAGCGAGAGCGTTAAAGAGGTCAGTGAGGCCACGGCCGGTTTGGCTACCGACAGCGTATTCAAAATACCCCTTGCCGGCGGCTTTAGCCCTCTGTCTCAAGCCTTCATAGCGTGGGTCAGCCACTTCTACTTCACTAATTAGTTCTTTCATATCTCTGATAGCCTGAAGTGCGCCTTCGTGCGAGCGATTCATAGTAACTGGGGCAGTTTCGCCATTGCTATAAAAATTCGAGGTCGCAGAGCGACTGGCCATTTCCTCCAATTTGATCTCGTCGATTTCGGCTGGAGTATCTACACCTAGGGATATAAACAAATCATGAATAGGGGTTGCGCTGGAAAGATTAAGCTCTTTGATTTTTTGTACTACTCTCTCTACCCCATATTGTCTAGCGACGGCATCTAGGCCGTAATTAACCACAGCGGCGGCATTAGAAATAGAACTATCACTCATGCTTTTTATTATAACAAATATTCGTGTTTTTAAAAATTAGCGGATTTTCGCGTTTTAAGGCGTTTTGTTTAGCCAACCGTCTAAGAACCCGTCTTCTTCGTCTGAAGAGCTTGTAGAGGCCTCTACAGGGCTTTCAGCGGGTGTTTTTGTAAGCGCTTGTGGTTGATTAGCAGGTTGGGTGGAGGTAGTGGTAGTTTTTTCAGTGGCAGCAGAGTTCCAGCGAGCATCGATCTCTTTTTCTACTTCTTGGCGAGTCTTGGCATATTTGGTAGCGGAGAGGAGTTTGAGGTTGTCCATCAGAGCATCGTTTGGCTGACCCATCGGAGCTGGGAGGGTAATAGTAAACGGCGCGGACGGCATACCAAACATCATGACCTTGGTCACGGCAGCGTGATTCGGTGTCTTGGTGAGATCTTCGGCAGTAAATGTAGGGGTAAAGGCTTTGACCATCAAATCAGCATCAGTCACACCGATACGACCACAGATGATGGTGCCGACGTTACCAAGCAAGGCTTCCCTGATTTTCTCGGTGAGCTGAGTCATAAACTGGTTGGCCACAATGAGGTTGAGGCGATATTTCCTAGCCTCAGAGAGGATAGATTCAAAACTATCAGTGGCGAAGTTTTGGAACTCATCTACATAAAGACAGAAATCCTGACGCTGATCTTCTGGGATGTCTTGCCTACTCATAGCAGCCTGTTGGAACTTCATCACGAAGATCATACCGAGAAGGTTGGCGTTGATATCACCGAGCCGCCCCTTGGAAAGATTGACTAGGAAAATCTTTTTATTATCCATGATTTCCCTGATATTGAAGCCGGATTTGACCTGGCCAAGAGTGTTTTTCATGATGGTGTTGGCGATGAACGGACCCCATTTACTGGAGAACCAAGTGATGACTTCGCCGGCATCAGAGGATTTTTGCGAGGCTGGAAACTCTTTGGTCCAGTAGTCATAAACGGCTTTGTCGGTGACGTATTTGAGCTTGGATTTGACAAACTCGGGGTCGGTGAAACACTGCGGGATATCAATAAAGGTAGCCCCTTTAGGATCACTCATAAGGAGGAGTGCGGCATTTCTAAACATATGCTGACCACGAGGACCAAAGAAGCCTTGGTTCTGAGGGTCAAAGAGAGATTGGAGCATACTAATCCCCTCTTGTACAATGAAGTCTTTTTGATCTTCAGAAGTAAACTCAAACATATTCATACCGACGGGATGTTCGATGTCGGCAGGATCAAAGTAGATAATGTCATCCACCCTTTCCTCTGGGACACGTTTCAAAATAGCCTCGACGGCGTCGCCGTGAGGGTCGATAAAGGCAAAGCCTTTGCCATCGCACATGTCTTGAAAAGCGAGGTTTTCAAGGAAGACGGATTTACCCATACCGGTTTGCCCGATTACATACATATGGCGACGACGATCATCTTCACTGAGGTAGATTGGTTTTTTGACACCTCTGAATTCGTTGGTACCAAGAAAGAGGCCTTCGGTGACGAGCTTGGCGGGGCCGTCCACCTGTTTGACGAGTTGACGTTCTACTGATGAACTTGGGATGGCGTCTTGCTCAGGGAGATGGAAAATGCTGGCGAGCTCTACGCTGTTTAAGACGCTACTAGAAATTTTTAAGGGGAAAAATCTAAAGGCGTAATCTACGCCGAGTCTTTTTGGATCTTTCATAGCATCTACCTTAAAACCGTTGAATTCTGGGGAGTCAAACTGAGAGAAGCTACTGAGGATGCCACCCAAAATCGCCTCAGAGCGAGCTTTATTATCGGAGCTTGCTACTACCCTGATTAGGGTTTCGAAGGCGGGGTAGCGCATCTTGTTCATGATGGCGCTGATTTCATCTTGTTTGCCTTCACTGATTTCGGTCACCTCTTTCTTTTCATGTAATTCGGGGACTTCCCAAGGGGCTTTCAAGATATCCATGGCATAGTCACCGATGCTAGCGCCGATGGTTTTGGTGGTTTTTTTGCCTTTTTTGATATTTTCGATGTATTGTTTGGCGCGTTCGGACCAATTTTTCCCCGTGGGGCGGAAAAGGATTTGGACAGTGGCGCCTTCGTCTTGCTTGACGCTACCTAGGGCATTCAAGATGGCTCTGGCGGCGTCATGCTTGGTGTCTTCATAGGTGGCGATGGGGTAATAGGGGTCTTTTCGTAAAGTCAATTCGGCGCCGGCAATAGTATCTACCGTACCTCTGGGGGCAAAGATATTTTCTTCCCTCTTTTCCTCAACCCTGGCGGTGGGATAGGCAGACTGAATAGCTTGTTTGACTGTCTCAGTGAGTACCGCTGGGACGACAGCGTAATAATGGATAAAACCGTCTTTCGCTATGATCTCGAAGGAAAAGTGGCGTTGACCATAGAGCATCACCTTGAAGCCTTTGGTAACAGTGGAAGAGAGGATAGAGTACATCACCTGAGACTTGGAGATGGCTTCGGTGGCAATGTCTCTTTTATCGCGACCACCTCCGTCGATATCGTCAGTTGATGGGGGGAGATGGATGAGGAGTGGCACCATTTTGAGGCCACGTTCGTAACGCTTAGACTTCCGGAGTTTGCCGATTTGAGTACTAAAAATAACAGCGGCAAAGACAGTTAGTGAAGCGATTATGATTAAAATTATTACCCAGACTGGCATTTTATTTGTTCCCTTCAGCATTGTCTTGATAGAGCTTACGGTTAAAAGAATTGTTCAAATTAACCTCTGTCATACTGCGGATTTCTTCGTAGAAATTACTAAGGTTGCCAGTCTGGTTTAGCTCAGTAATGGCGTTGTCTACCTCGGCAATAGAGGATTTTTCAAGTTTATCTCCGGTAGTCTTAATACTATCAGGATTGTAGCTAGATTGTTTTTTGACCTCTGGGAGATTAATAGAGTTTTCAATGGTAGTAATCTCGCCAAGTTTGGAATTAGTGTCTTCTGGGGGTCTAAAATTGGGAAATTCTGGAATTTTGGGGGTCTTTACGGGGGCTTCGGAGGTGTTTTTGGAGTCTTGCTCAGGCAATTCCGGCAGTTTGGCAGCTTCGGCGGGAGTGGGCATGTGTAGTGGCGTCGAAATCTCAAGAGATTGTTGCCAGTTTTCCTCGTCTAAATTATCTTCAGGTTTGTAACTGTTGTCCTCAGCGGGAGTATTCCCGACACCAGCCGTAAAAAAGTCAGTATATTGCCCAACCCCATTAGTAGGCTTAATCACAATACCGTGCTGACCATTATCCATATGCTTATTTTAGCATAATCTTTTTGGTTTTTTAAGAGCTTTTCAAGCTTTTTTGTAGGCCAAAAATTCGGCGAGGAGCAGAAAGAGAGCAATGAGGCTAAGTGTCCAGAGGTTGATAGCACCAAAAGAGCGAGCAAGAATGATCATGATGGGACCAAAAGCAAGAACAGCAGAACAGAGATAATCGCGACGCTTCATGACGGTTCTTTTGAAAGCTAGCCGATTGAAAATTTGCCAAATAGCAAAAACAACGCTAAATATGACGATATAGAGCGTTGTAAAAAAAACTAAAACACCTAACGGACCGATTTCCGTAGGTGAAGTCAAAGTGAGTATGACAATCAAGCCGAGTAGTCCGACTATACCCAATACTTTTACAATAGCACTAGCTGACATAAGCTTATTGTAACACACTTTCCGATTTTAATTTAATTCCCTTCCCCCAAGATTTTGGCCACTACCTGTTTGGTAGTCAAATTGCTGCGAGGCATTTGATCTGTAATTTTGTGTGAGGCTTAATATGATTTGATATGGGGAAAAGTGGAAGGTTATCCGGCACCTAAATCTTAACTATTGACCGCAACCTTTCCACTTTCTCCGTTTGACCGCTTCACGCAGAGGTGAAGCTTACGTCCTTGTTATTCGTTCCCTACGCTCTTGTTTATGCTTTTCTAAAGTACTAGCGGAGGATTTCGTAACGCGCTCTACGCCGTTTTGGCGGAGCTTAGGTAATTCCTAGAATGTAATTTATGGCTAGAAACTACCAGTTGCTTCGCCAAAACTATTCTAGTCTTACTTTTGGTTTGTAGCGCTTTTTGTGAAGATTTTTCACTTTTGCTCCTTTGGTTTTTAGTTTTTGTTTTAGTCATCTCGACTGTCCTTAGTGTAGCATAAGCTCGTTAAAAATGCAATAGATTTTGAGGATTTTCGTGTTGTGTTTTTTACAATGTGCGCTGGTATTTTCCCTGTTTTTGTGGGTAGTTGAGTGTGTTGTGATTTTTACAACAATACAATGCTTGTGGACGACTTTTTGCTTGCGCAAAAAGTCGTCCAGCGTCGTGCTTTTCTAGAATACGATTATAGAAACAACTATGTTGTTTTAATTTTTCTAAACATCTTCCCAAAATAAACAAATTTATTTTGGTACAGATACTCAGAAAAATTAAAAATAAGCCTAACGGCTTATTTTCTATAATCGTATTTTATCCTAAATATTACTTACTGGTGGAGCTGCCGGATACTGCCTCCGGGTCCGAACCGTCACGGGGATCTGATTCTACGTGTGTAGTTTTCTGTTTCATCTTGGCACAATCTAGAAAGCGGCAGAAAACGAAACTATCTAGCGCCATAGCTGTTTGTCGGATCTGTTCTCGCCATCAAACAGACCTTATTTCCGTAGTATGATAATCTATGCTCTACGGAACCTTGAGCACAGACCAGCCTAAATCTTAGGCATAAGCTGGCATGTAAGCTACATGCGCAGTTTCAGTGTTTTTAGCACTTATTTAATACTTACGGTATTCAATCGACACGCATCAAATCTGTTAACAATCCGTCTAAGCTTTGTCAGCCCCAACTGGATTAATTATAGCATAGACATTTAAGATACGCAACAGATAATAATCGAAAAAATGCCCGGAAACCGCGTTTTTCGGGCATTTTTCATGCTGGTTTTTCTTTGTTGAGGTTTCTTTTTTCCGAAAAAGAAACCCCAAATATAGAAGAAGGTCGGCTAACTGCGAGGAAACCGACCTTCATAAGTAGAGTGTGGAGTTATTTTGGCTATATTTTTGTTTTTTACCTTTGAATAATTTTTTTATTCAAAGGTTATCTCTATTATAGCGCCGGAAAATGCTAATGTCAACACATTTTGAACACTTTTTTGGACTTTTTTCGCTGAGTTTTCCACAAGCATTTTGGCTCAGGAATAAGCCTAGCCGGTTTGATTTTTAGCATGAACTTCTTATAGGTTTAGCATAAGCAGGGGGTGGGGGGTTGAAATTTATTCCCCTCTGTGCTACAAGGGGCGCATGATCAGTAAAATACATTCAGCAATTCCCTATGGGTTCTTGGCAAAACTCGTGGAGGTGGAGGGAGACATGAACAGGGGGCTGCCAGCGTTCAATATCGTCGGTATGGCCAACAAAACTATTTCTGAGGCGCGGGATAGAGTGCGGAGCGCAACTCTTAACTCCGGATTTTCCTTCCCCGATAAGAAGGTGACAATCAACCTAGCACCGGCGGATCTCAATAAGGACGGTTCTTATCTAGATCTTCCGATTGCCCTATCGGTACTAGTACTATCGGGACAGCTCTTAAAAACTGATGTGGAGGACCGACTGTTTGTAGGGGAGTTGGCATTAGATGGCAAAGTACGGCCGATAAGGGGTATTATTAATATCGTGGAGGAAGCCAAGAAAATTGGAGTGAAAGAGGTGTTTGTCCCTCTAGAAAATCTCCCTCAGGCTACCTTAATTTCTGACGTCGCCGTTTATGGGGTGGAGAGTCTCACATCGCTTTATTTGTATTTAAAAAATCAAGCTGATTTACCAAGCATAAGCATCTTAAAGACGGCTCCTGGGGCTTTACATGACCTTTCAGGGCCTATTTTGGATCATATACGTGGACAAGCACAAGCCAAGCGCGCAATGGAGATAGCGATTGCAGGGCATCACAATATCTTGATTTCTGGGCCACCAGGGGCGGGCAAAACACTTCTTTCTAAAGCTGCGGCAAATTTGTTACCTAGTCTTACCCCAGAAGAAAAACTTGATATCACCAAGATTTATTCACTGGCTGGGATTTCCAAAGATGAAATTATAGAGACGAGGCCGTTTCGGGCGCCACACCATACGGCTAGTGCCACCTCTATTATTGGTGGCGGTGCAGGGGCGATGCCAGGAGAAATTTCTCTAGCGCACAAGGGGATTTTGTTTCTTGATGAGATACCGGAGTTTCAAAGGCCGGTACTTGAGGCTTTGCGTCAGCCCTTGGAGGATAAGGTGGTAACAGTGTCGCGAGCAAACGCTAAGGCTACCTATCCGGCGGATTTTATGCTGGTAGCCACGATGAATCCCTGCCCTTGTGGCTATCTGGGGGATCCTACACATGAATGTAAATGTACAGAGGTGCAGATACAAGCTTACCAGAAAAAGCTTTCTGGGCCCCTGTTTGATAGGATAGATATGTGCGTGACGGTGGAACGGGTAGAAAATCAGGATCTCAAAAAGGAATTGCCTGACAGAGGTGAGCATAGTGTTGTAAAAAATACTATTACAGAGGCCGTTAGACGACAAGAACAGAGGTACGAGAAAAGCGGGATCTTTAATGCTTCCCTCACCTCTTATGAAGTGACTAAGCTTCTTAAAATGGAGCCCGATGCAGAAAAGTTGCTTTCTGACGCGTCGGATCGTTTACAGCTTTCGGCGAGGTCTTATTTTAAAACTATCAAGGTAGCCCGTACAGTTGCAGATCTTGAAGGTGCTGGAATCATCAAAGCGAGCCACATTGCCGAAGCGCTGACCTATCGGAGGCGTTGGTGACCTGATTATATTCCCCTTGCAATTCTTCAAGGTTTTTGGTATAATGGTGACAGGTTAATTCAAGAGAAGAAAGGTTATCATCAAAAACTCACCAAAACAGCATGTCCGTATCAATGGAGAAATTCGTTATCCAGAGGTGCGCGTAATTGGCGGAAGCGGTGAGCAGCTTGGCATTATGTCGAGCAGAGATGCCCAGATGCTCGCGAAGGAACAGGGAGTAGATTTAGTGGAGATTGCCGCTAATGCTAATCCACCGGTCGTCAAGATTATTGACTGGGGTAAATACCAGTATCAAAAGATGAAAGAAGACGCCAAGAATCGCAAGAAAGCTCGCGAAAAACAATCCGAGCTAAAGCAAATGAAGATTGGCCTCAAGATTTCTGATAACGACCTTAACATCAAAGTTCGTAAAATGCAGGGGTTCCTCGATGACGGTGACCGCGTGAAGGTGATGATTGTCTTTAAGGGGCGTGAGATGGCCCACAAAGAAATTGGCAAAGAACTACTTGATAAAGTTGTTTCCCTTCTCGGTGAGGGTGTCGTGATGGAAGGTACGCCACAGATGAACGGACGAAATTTGTCAGTACAGGTACGAAAAAAGTAATTCCTACTTTCTAGGCTTCTGACATGTACATTTTGGGACTTTTGTTCCCCCTAATATCAACTTAAACGAAAGGAATACATTATGCCGAAATTAAAGACGCATAAAGGTACTGCCAAGCGGGTGAAGATCACCGGCTCTGGTAAAATCGTCCGTGAAAGGGCGTTTGGCAACCATATCTTAGCCAAGAAGTCTAAAGCCAGGAAACGCAACATGAAAACTGATGCGGTGGTTAATGGCAAAATCAAGAAAAATATTAAGACAGCGTTAGGAGTTTAGTATGAGAGTAAAAAGAGGCGTAGCAGCACATGCTAAACACAAGAAGATTTTGAACAAAACTAAGGGGATGCAGCATTATCGCCGCCGTAGCTACCGTTTGGGTAAGCAAGGCGTGATTAAGGCTCTCCGCTATAGCTACAGAGATCGTCGCAACAAAAAGCGCGACCTTAGAGCTCTTTGGATTACGAGAATTAACAATGCTTCCCGCGAAAACGGTATTTCTTACTCACAGCTGATTGCTGGTATGAAGACTAAGAATATCACTGTGGATCGCAAGATTCTCGCTGATCTCGCGGTAAATAACCCTGAAGCATTTAAGGCAATTGTTGCCGCGGTAAAGGAGAAATAAGATGGCGATTTGTGAAATTTCCGGTAAAGGCAAAATGTACGGTCATAATGTGTCCTTCTCTCAGAGGCACACAAGGAAAGTTTTTAAGCCAAACGTATCGAAGAGAACTTTGATTATTAACGGTCAGAAGGTAAAATGCAATGTTTCTACTTCTGCGCTTAGAACTCTAAAAAAGAAAGGATTGATCACCAATCCTAAGGATGCGAAAAAGGCTTAGGTCTTAACAGATACAAAAAACCGCCCGATAAGGGTGGTTTTTTGTACGATAGAGACTATTTTTCTATTACAATTAGTTTGCTACCAATACCGTTTAGTTCAATAGCGTTCTTAGATTCTTCGGTATTCACGGCATCTACAAATTGATTTTTGACGCCCTTTAGGATGGTTTGATAGTCGGTGCCCTTAGGCAAACTTACCCTAGCGGTAGAATTGATAGTGTTTACCTCTAGAATGCCGCCAAATTCGTCATAGTCGGCCTCAATGTCACATTTGGTGGTATTGAGCACAATTTTTCCTTTGGTTCCCTCTTTAACATTGAGATATTTGAGATCACCATCATATTCTAGTTTTTTGATATCCAAGTCTATAATGCTCAAGGTGCGAGAATCAGAGGCTAGCTCAATCTCGTCAATATATTTCTCTGGCAAGTAGAGATTCAAGGCCACATCCATAGCAGATTGTTTATTTTTGACTCCAATATCCATGTGATCGTATCGGTTATCAAATTTAATTTTGAGCGATTCTTCTGGTTTGGCAGTATCAGACAGAATCTCTAGCTTAACCTTTTCTTCTGGATTTTTAAAAATAGAAATTTCTCCGATTTTAATTAATTTAACATCGAAGTGTTTGGAGTGATCAATTTCTATTTCTTCTGTATACCGATAATGTTTTGCCGGAACTACAACTTTTTTATCTTCCATAATTAAGTCGTCTAGAGTAGTATTAAATAGTATGGCCAATTGCTTGAGATTCTCAACGTCCGGTGTGCCTTCTCCGCTTTCCCACTTGGTGATAGCCTGCCTGGAAACATCTAATTTTTCGGCGAGCTCTTCTTGAGTTAAATTATATTCTCTCCTTATTTTTTTAAGTTTGTCGCTGAATAACATAACTTTCCTTTCTTAAAAATTAAATTATTTACAAGGCTATTTTAGTTATAATTATATACTTTTACCAGCAATTTTGCTTTACAATTTGTAATTTTGTGGCTACTTTCCGTAGCAACAGAGGTAAAAAACTACAAAAAGCCACCCTTTTCGGGTGGTTTTTTTGATATGAGCCCTTATTAAGCCGGGTTCTGTAGTTACCAGAGGTAACTGATGACCATCTATCTAGATACTACATTGCTATAGTATTCGAGCGGTGAGCGTGCGTCCCCGAGCAGGGGCTGATAGCACTCCTTGCAACAGGTAGGGTTTGCCTCTGCGTTACATCGCTATAACGCACTGTGAGCTCTTGCCTCACTCTTTTCAACCTTGCTCCTGGTAAAACCGGTGGGCGGTATAAGTTTCTGTGGTACTTTCCCTATCCTTACGGACGGTCGCTGTTAGCGACTACCATGCTCTTTGTTGCCCGGACTTTCCTCCTGAAAATCAGGCGGCCATCTTTCAGGCTCTTGGTGATTATATCACGCCTTAACAATATTATCAATGGCTTTATTGGCTTCAGCGTCGGCAGCCTGATTTTCTTCACGAGGGACGTGGGTAAAGGAGACGGAATCGAAGTTTTTTAAGAGGTCTTGGATGGTACTAAACGTAGAAATAACGTCAGCATTCTTGGGCTTCATAATGCCATTTAGTTGGTTGATTACCATGAGACTATCGGAGGCAAACTGGGCAGATTTGATGCCGAGCTCGATGGCTCGCTCGATCCCTTTTCGCATAGCGACATATTCGGCGCTTCTGGCTGTAGTAAAACCGATAAACTCACCCCCTCGCTCAATAATTTTGCCGTCCACATCTTTGACACAATAGCCAATACCGGAGGGACCAGGATTACCACGAGAGGCACCGTCGATGTAGACCATATGGGAGCTGGCGGTGTTTCTGTGAGAAAGGCGACTAGAAATAATTTTGCCGGTTTCAATCTCTAAGACGGCGCTAGACGCACCGTTTAAGCGAACATTTGTAGTATCGGCATCGTTAATATATTTATAGGCTGAGTAACGACTTTTGCAAACTGGTTTACCGGAGGTTAATATCTCATATATGATATATAGATTGTCTAGCTGACTGGCGCCTTCGGGAGCAACAAAAGTAATAGCATCTTTTAATTTGATATCTGTAGCGATAAGATTGATTTCTTCTTCCAAAGTTCTCGCAATCGCCTCTTCGGGTTGTTCGCCAAATTTAATCTTGCCAGTAGGAAGTTCCCAAAAAACCGGCATATCGGACCGGCCTTGGCTTCTTTTCAAAACTAAAACTTTGTCTTTGTCTTTGATGATAGCGACTACGCGAATTCTTTGTTTCATATCCACCCTTTTTGTTTCAAGGGCCTCTACTGACCTGTTTTCCCCGTAATATATACAAGGTGGGTAAAATCTTATGCGAATAGACCACGGTCTATAGCCACGAAATCCCTAGAACATGATTATTCAGGAAAATCATGCCGCCAGTAAAGGCTTACTTATATTATACCACAAAGTGGGACTTTCTTTCGGAAAAGAAAGTCCCAACGAAAGAAACCAGTACAAAAAAAGAAAACAGGCGCATGTCCTGATTTTCTTTTTTGTTTATAATTTAATTTCCAACCAGCCTGTAGAAAAAATCGATGATGCCGGTCATACCGTTTATCATGAGGCTGGAGAAAAATTGGCCGAAGATGAAGATGAGGGCGTAGACGATGATGAGGCCGTATTTTTCAATTTTAGCCAAGATTTCGCGGAAAGGGTCGGGCGAGATGGCGTAGAGGACGCGAGAGCCGTCTAGAGGTGGGATGGGGATAAGATTGAAAAGCATGAAGCCGAGATTGAGATAGACTAACTCTGCAAAGATAAAATAGGGGATACCGTTTGGATCGTGCTGAAGCGCGCCAGAAAACCAACCGATTAAAAATGAGATGAGAGCAAGCAGGAAATTGGTAAATGGGCCAGCGAGGGCGACAAGAGCCATGCCCCATTCCCTCCCTTTGAGATTTCGGTAGCTCACTGGGACAGGTTTGGCGCCACCGAAGACGGGGGCTTTCAGTATGTATAATACTACTGGCACCATAATAGACATAATAGGATCAATATGCTTCAGAGGGTTCAGAGTGAGACGGCCGGCATCTTTGGCGGTATTGTCCCCTAGAAAATAGGCGACTACCCCGTGGGCGAGTTCGTGCAAAATTATAGAAAAAATAGCAATTAAGAGAACGATGATAATTCTGACTGGGTCGGAGTTCATTATGACAAGACCACCACCTCTTTAGTAGCGGGCAGAGAGTCCAGAGATTTGACTTTAAGTTTCTTCTCGGTACGAGCGGATAATTTCAAGTCTGTCACCATACCATCAACATTACCCATGGCAATGACGAGTTTTGGCTCGAGTTCACGAACAGCGCGGACAGAGGAAGTACAGAGGATGTCGGCCACGAGGTCGTCTAAGTTTTCTTCGATACCACCGATAATACCGACGTGGATACCGCCGATTTCGGCATCATAGATGGTCTTGCCAGATTCGGTGGCGATACCTCTAATTGCGACGTCGCCGATTTCAAATTCGCCGGGACCTTTAATTTTACCAACAGCGAGGTTGGCGTCGATAGTGGCGTCTGCTATATTAAAATTAATGGTGGATTTTTTGGTAATAATAGTAATGGTGTCTTGGTTCTTGCTTTCTATTTCAAACATCTAGCCCTAGCCTTTCTTTTTATATTTAATAATGCCGTCTGGATCGATAACTTCGGTAATTTCCATTTCAAAGACATCTTCGATGAAGCGATCCCTCACGCTCCTTCTGTAGGTAAAATCTTCGGGGGTCATGATAGAATAATTGATTAGCTTGCCCTGCTTCTTCTCTACTACCTCTGCCCAGCGGGTAAGCTTCTTAGTCCTGTCGTTGCCAATGATGAGTAGGTCTAGTCCATCTTGGCCGGGCAAACGATTAATCACGATGAGACCATTTAGATAATTTTGGACTGGACGAATGTATTCTTCCCATGTGCTTTCACGGACGTCGTGCTCACGCGTTGCATCAATTTTTTTTGAAAACATCTCGATCATGGGACGATAGAATGGGTGCTTGGAATTGGCTGAGTAATAAACTTTGTTGTCAAAGGACTCGTTTTTGATGATGCCGATACTCTCGAGATTGCCTAGTTCCCTTCTCACGGAATTGATTTGCTCATCGATTACTCTGGTCATTTCTCTGATATAAAAAGATTTGGTAGGATTACCAAAGAAAAGCTGTAAAAGCTTTGCTCTGGTTTTTGACCCAAATAATTTTTCAATGGGTGTACTATTTTCCTTACTCATCTTGAATATAATTCTATCACAAAGGCCGGTGTTTGTTCAAGTGATAGCCAAACAATTTCAGGATTTCTTTTGAACCAAGTGATTTGACGTTTGGCTAGATGCCAGTCTTCATAGAAACAGCGTTTTTTGGCTTCTTCTAGACTTAACTCGCCGGTCATGTATTTGTAGGCATATTCGTAAATATCGCTCTTCATGGCTCCGTTGTCCCAGCCGTAGGTTTGAACAAGTTTTTTGACCTCGTCGTATAATTCGGGGCGGAACATTTGAGTAATTCTTTTACTCAGCCTTTCTCTTAGTTCCTCTGCTGGCCATTTGATACCTATGAGATTATAGTCGCCTTTTATCTCTGTTCTGTCTGAACAAGTTTTTTGTTCAATATCGCCGATTTTATGGCCGGTGGGGCCTTTGAAGTGGTAATCATAGATAAGGGCGTCTATATATAGGCCGGTACCGCCAACGATGATGGGAAGTTTGCCGCGGGATTTTATATCGGCTATTTTTTCTTCTGCGTAGGCTTTCCAGTCGGCGACAGTAAATCTTTCGCCGGGTTTGGCTAAGTCTAGCCCGTAATGTGGCACGCCGTCCTGTTCCTCTTTTGTAGGTTTGGCGGTGCCGATATCCATGCCTTTGTAGATAGCGCGAGAGTCGGCTGAGATAATCTCGCCGTTTAAACGCTTGGCGAGCTTGATAGACACACCGGTCTTGCCGCTACCAGTAGGGCCTAATATAACCAAAGTTTTTAGGTTCACAAACCCCTCAGGTAGTCGGCGAGTTTGGTGAGTTTGACCTTTTCTTCTTTGTCACGCAGGCGGACAGAAACCTCTTTCGCCTCTGCATCTTTGGGTCCGACAATCAATACCGCTGGAATTTTGAGCTCGGTGGCGCGTTTGATTTTTTTGCCAAGAGTGTCGGCGGAGTCGTCCACCGTGTAACGAAGTTCATTGTGCTTCAAAGGCTTTTCTAGGACAATGCCGTCTAGGATTTCGGTAATTTTGGTGACATAGTCGCCGACTTTGTCATTGACGGTGAGGATGCGAACTTGCTCTGGGGCACACCAGAATGGGAACCAACCGCCAGTATGTTCAATAAAGACAGACAAAAACCGCTCAATAGAGCCAAGCGTGGCGTGGTGAATCATCACCGGGCGCTCTTTCTTCCCCTCTTGATTGACAAATTCTAGACCAAATCGCTCGGGCTGGACAAAGTCTAATTGGATGGTGGCAAGCTGATGCTCGCGGCCGATAGCGTCTTCGGCCATGAAGTCAATCTTGGGGCCATAGAAGGCGGCTTCACCCTCTTGCTCAAAATAATCTAGACCGTTATCAATGGCGGCTTGTTTGATTTGGTTTTGAGCCATTTCCCAGAGTTTTTTGTCGCCTAAGTATTTGTCTTCGTCCGAACGATAAGATAGTCTGGCGCGAAGATTCTGCATGCCAAACGTAGTGTATAATTCTTTTACAATGGCGACTAGGCGCTTGACCTCGTCTTTAATTTGAGAGTTCATACAGAACACGTGAGAATCGTCTTGAGTAAGCGAGCGGACGCGAGAGAGACCACCGAGCTCGCCGGTCTTCTCATCGCGATAGTCCGTGGTGGCTTCCATGTAGCGGACTGGCATTTCTTTGTAGGTGCGAGGGCGAGAGGCAAAAATCTGAGCGTGATGCGGGCAGTTCATCGGCTTCATGGCGAAATCTTCGCCGTTGACCTGAGAATGTACCATAAACAACTCGTCGCCAAACTT